>CAZJOU010000198.1:0-4059 GCA_964547685.1 uncultured Treponema sp.
TCGCGGGCGTTGTGATGGACGGAATCGACTTCTCGAAAGTTTCTGACGCAGATGTGAAAGCTGTCGCAGACTACGCGAAGAAAGAGAACGTTGTTCTTTGGGCTTCTTCTGACTCAGTTCCAGAGAATCTTGAGAAATATTTCTCTGTAATCGTGAACCTTTCACAGGCGAGCGACGCGGTTGTTGTTGAGATTGCAAAGCTCGGCAGCAAGAAAAATATTTCAACAGACTTGAAGCTTGACTCAAAGACTTTGCTCATCACAAAGAAATAACCACTACTAAAAGCAAAAATCCCGGAGCGGAACAAAATCTGCTTCGGGATTTTTTTATTTGTTGTTCACAATCACAATTTCAATTCCGGTTTTTTTGTATTCATCAAGAAGATTTTTCTGCGACTTGAACCGCGCCAGAATCTGAGCGAACGGAAGATTGTCGCGTTTTCTCGCTCGTTTTAGCCGCGTAAAAAAAGGAGCGGTCACAAAAATGATTTTCTCACAAAGATTCATCAGCTCCGGGATTTTGTACAAGACAGTCGCGTTTATAATCACGGATTTTCCAGCCGCGTGATTTTCTTCAATAAATTTTTTCGTCAGCTCAATCGTCTTTGGATAAACGATGCTTTCCTGCTTTTTTAAAAGCTCCGGACGTGGAAAAATCAGCTTGCCAAGAGCTTTCCGGTTCAAAGTTCTGTCGTTGTTTTTCAAGTTGATTCCGGCTTTTTTCGCCTCGTCATCAAAAGCCTCGAGAATTTTCTGAGTTGAAAGTGAAATCGCCTCGTGGACAGTTTCGTCAAGGTCGATTGAGACAAGGCTCGGGTTTTGTTCCATCAGCTTTTTGCAGACGAAGTTTTTTCCTGCGGCCATTTGCCCGGAAACGCAGATTAATTGAGAATTGAGAATTGAAAACTGGCAGTTTTTTAGAGAGAAATTTTTTATCATTTTGACTTTTTGTATTTTTTCACAAATTTTGGAATCTTACAAATGATTTTTATAGTTCAGCATTGCCGCTATTTTTTACGGCTGGCTTCAGTTTTCTAGCATTTTTTTTAGATTTGTATCAACAAACTGCTTTATATTTTCGATTATATTTGCCTTTATCCGCAAATTGTCCTCTGAAATCTGGCGGTCAAAAGTTGAAGCCGTAGGCAAAAACAGCGTATGAATATCAATCTCCAAAGCTTCTGTTATCATTGAAAGTGTTTTTTCGCTCGTCCAAGTTTTGCACAGCTCTATATTTTTAACAGTCTCGTCTGAAATTCCGGCTTTTTCTGCAAGTTCAAACTGAGTCATCTTTTTTGCTTTTCTAATTCGTTTTAAGTTTTCGGCGAGCCTTGACTGTATTTCTGACGATTTCATTTTTTTAGTTTTGAGCAATATTAAAAAACTCTAAATATCTTGATAAGCCAAATTTTTACAAAAAGTGGTTGAATATTTGGAATTATGATGTTACAATAAAACATAAGCAAGCAAAATCAGGCTTGTAATTTGGATTCTATAAGGAGAAAAAAATGAATTATGCAAAACCTGTAATTTTTGGACTGATTGTTCAAGAGAATGCAGACGCAATGGGTGGAAGGTATATGGGTGGTACTGTTTGTTGTATGTGTTCTGGACATGGTTCAAGCCGTGGTTGATAGAAATTCTACAGAATTAAGCAAAAATTGATTTATGTTAGGAGGAGAAAGATATGACATATGTAAAACCAGTAATTTTCGGTTTGATTGTTCAAGAGAATGCCAACGCAATGGGTGGAAGATTTATGACCAACAATGTTTGTTGTATGTGTTCTGGACATGGTTCAAGCCGTGGGTAAAAAATAAAATTTTACTGGCCGTGGAAATTTTTATTGATTTTTACACGGTCAGTAAAAAAAATTAATGTTATGTTTTAAGTTCTGATTTATGTTTTATTCACTCAATAATTATGTCTTTATAAAAAATATAAATAACAATTTAGTTCTAATAGACAAGCGCAATGATGACAAAGTGATTGGTGATTTTAATTCATTTGTATTTTTAAAATGTCTTTCGTACATTCCACAATCAATAGACATCATTGCAGAAAAAATTGGTCGAAATTTTTCACCAAAACCAGACATTGATAGCATAAAAAATGATTTTTCCTTTTTAGTTTCATCTCTCGTTCAAAACGATTTAATTTCAGAAGGTGAATCAGAAGAAGAATGTATAAAAAATAGCAAAAAATTTTTATATCAAGATTCACAAAAACAGAATTTATTTTCCAATTCTAATGAAAAAGAATTGGAACAATTTCAAACTAACTGTTCTAAACTTCCTTCATTTCAAAGTTTGATGATTGAAATTACAAAAAAATGCAATGAACGTTGTTTACATTGTTATATTCCGCATGAAGATAAAAATATTTATATGGCTGATAAGGATTTTTATGAAATCATAAAGCAGTGTAAAGAAATTGGAACAATTTATGATATAAAAATTTCAGGTGGTGAATGCATGACTCATCCATCTTTTAAAAAATTTATAAAGTTCGTAAAAGATGAAGGTTTTGCACTTACAGTTTTGTCTAATCTTACACTTTTAGATGACGAAATTCTCCAAATTATGAAACAAGGAACTTTGACAAATGTTCAAGTTACTTTATTCAGTCTTGATTCAAAAATTCATGACAAAATAACAACAATTCCAGGTTCATTGGAAAAAGCCTTAGCGAATCTTCAAAAACTTCATGATGCAAATATTCCTGTTTCGATTGCGACCCAAGTTATGGAGTTAAATAAGGACAGTATGGGAGACCTTTTTGCATATGCTTCAAAAATGGGATTTAGAATGCTTTGTGATTGGACAATTATCGCAAAGGAAAATCTTTCACAGGACAATTTGTCGTTGCGGGTAAAAGATTTAAATATATATAAAGATATTTTAAATTTAAAATTAAAATACGACAAAAATTATAAAAATGAAATGAAACAAATTTTGAATTACCCATTAAAAGATGGAAATTGTTATCTTTGTAATGCTGGTTTTTTAGGTCTTCAGGTTGAAACGAACCTTAATGTTCATGCTTGTCCAGGTTGGAATATAGCATTAGGAAATTTACGAAAAAACACGTTAAAAGAAATTTGGGAATCTTCGAATTTACTGAACAAAATCCGAAATACACGGCTTGCAGAATTTCACAAATGCGTTTCCTGCAAAAACCGCAATATTTGCCATATTTGCATGGCGCAAGCTTACAATGAAAATGGGAAATTTGAAATGCCTGAATATGTTTGCAAAATGTATGATGTCATAAAAGAAAGTGCAGAAGAAATATATCACTAAGGCAAGTTCAATTGTTTTATGGAGATTATAACAATGGGAGAAAATAATAAGCCCAGTAATAGTAAACCTAAAGAATCATGTTGTCTGTATGAAAAAGCAATTGAAGGTCGTAATTTTCACTATACAATTTATAATCATTGGATGAATATGTACGCTATAATAAATGGTGCATTATTCGTTGGTTTGTATACTGCAAAATCAGAAAAATTAAAAATATTGGTATTATTTATTGGCTTTATTTCTGGTTGGTGCTGGTTTTTATCTGTTTGCGGATTTTATAGATGGTTAATTTCATGGATAAATCTTGTTATGTATTATGAAAAAAAGTTAAGTAATATTGCTGTTTATCAAATTTTCACCCCATTTAAGAAACCATTCCCGTTTTCAACACAAAAAATTACACAGTTGTTTACATGCTGCGTTGCCTTAAGTTGGTCAGTTTGCTTTTGTTATAAATTTTTTAATTCGTCCTTTTGGAATAAATTTGTGCAGTTTCTTAAATTGATTTCAGTTAATGAAAAAATTAGAAATTTTGTTTTTATAACAATTGTCCTAATTGCCTTTTTTGCGCTTTGTATATTTTTCTCATGTTTTTTACGTGAAGATTTGACTAAAACCCATAAAGGACTAGATGGTTAACAGAAATAAGATAAAGATTCTTGCCGTGCAATACAAAAAAGACTGCGAGATTTTGAATCTATTTAAAAAATAAAAACATAAGCGAGGTAAAAATTATGCTGACTGTTGGAATTATCATC
>CAZJOU010000199.1:0-4001 GCA_964547685.1 uncultured Treponema sp.
TTAAAATTCCTGTTCACCGTCTGGTGTGTTCATTACTACTTTTTGATGTCGCCATTTGTATAAAATCATATAAAGCCAAAGTAATGCGCCAACGCCCATGTAACCAACAAATCCAAGCCAAGTTGTTTTGCCAATTCCAATTGTTGTAAAGAATGCAAATACAATCATAATTATTAAAGAAAGCACTTTTAATATCATTGGACATTTATAAGGTCGTGGCCATTCTGGATGTTTTTTAGAAAGAACAATCGAAGAAATAGAAGTTAATGTGTAGCAAAGTGTGCAAGCAAAAGCCATTAAATCAAAGAATGCGCGAATTTCTTGCATTGCAATAAATCCTATGCTTACAACAAGAATTAAAATGTTTGGAATAATTGGTTGGCTAAATCTGTTTGTTTTTGCAAAAACGCTTGGCAAAAAGTGCTGGCGTCCCATTGCGTAAATCATTCTAACTCCAGAATACCAGAAGCCTAAAACAGAAGTTCCAATTGGGAAAACAATTCCTACAATTCCCATAATAAGAATGAACCAAGCTATTTTGTCGCCAAAACAATATTTTAATGCGTCAAAAGTTACAAAAGGATGACAGTCGCCATTATTTGTAAGTTCTGCCCAAGGCATTGCGCCCGCCATAGAAAGATAAAAAATTACGTAAATTGCCCCGCAAGTTAAAACTGAACCTAAAATTGCTTTTTTCTGGTCTGTAATTGGAAAAGTTCCTTCTTCTACCATTGCAGGAACAGTTTCAAATCCAAAATATGGAGTTATCATAAATGAACAACCAACCATCCAAGCAATTCCAGTTGTTGCAAAGTTTCCGCCGTATTGCTTTAAGTTGCTACTACTAAAGAAATTTGCAAAGTTCGAAAGCGACCATTTTCCGCTAAAAAAGAACATTAGCGAACAAATTAAAATTCCACAAATTCCAGCAAGAAGCATAAATGACTGAACTCTTCCTGCTACAACGTTTTTATAAAGACTAAGCGCGCACCAAAAGCACAGAATAATTGCGCCAATAATTGTTGCTTGAACTGGCGTAAAGTTTGTTCCAAACTGAAAATTTATCCATTCCAAAATTCCCAAAACGCCGGCAGCTGGAACTGCAATCCAAGCGCACATAATTAGCCAAGCAGACCAAAATCCTGCGTGTTTATTTAAACCAACTGTGTTAAAAACAAGACAAGAACCCGCCTGCGGAAGCATTGTTGAAAATTCTGAATAAACAAATGCTGTTGGTAAAATTGCAACTGTCATTAGCGCAAAAGCAAGAAATGTTCCTGGTCCAGTGTAAGACATAAAAATTCCGTCCCAGTAACACATAAACGTAAAAATTGCTCCCGTTGCCATTGCGTAAACGTAAAGCAACCTCATTGACTTTGCCAAACCACTTTTCTTTTCTTCCATAGTTTGCGCCTCCAAATGTTTGGAATATTTTTCTCTCCAAAAAATTAAGGGCATTTCTAACAACTTGTTTTGCAAAACTTAGCCGAACAATCGTTTGTAACGTTCTGCAAGTTCCATTGTTCCGTCCATCCAACCAACGCTAAGTTCTGCAACTGGACCAGACTGTTGGTGCGAACCAAGCCAAGCCGTAAGTTGCAACCTACGCATCATAATAAATGTGTCTATTTCTTCAAAATCCGTATCTGTAAAAGGTAAAACGCTTTTATAGCCGCTAAGCCAAGCATTTACCAACTTTGGAACAATCGGTTTTGTTTCTATAAAACTAAGCGCGCTAGCCAAATCATGTAAGTGCCAGCCAAAACCGCAATCATCAAAATCAATTACTTTTATTTGGTCGCCTTCTATTAAAAGATTTGCAAGCCGCAAATCTGCGTGAATTAAACCATAATTATTTTCGTTTTTTCCGTACCGATTTAACCTTTTTTGAATAATGCGCACAATATCTTCCAAATAAGTTTTTGCTTCTTGCGTCATATCTGGAAAATCGCGCCAGTCGCCCCATTTTGGAGTTGCGCCAATAATGTTGTCAAAAGTCCAGTCAATTCTGTCTATTTTTTTAGTTCCATTCCAAATTTCCGTTTGCCTATGAAGATACGCAGTTGTTGCGCCAAGATATTTAAATTGCTTTACCATTTGCTCTTCGTTGTTTTCATCTGGAGCGTTTCCCGAAAGATAGTCGCAAATTACGCAAAAATAAATTTTTCCATCTGGACCTTTTACTTGTTGCACACTTTCGCCATTTAGCCCCGAAATTGGATTTGCAACAATTAGCGGAGTGTAGTCGTTAATTTGTTTTAACCAAGCCATTTCCGAATTTAATTCACTTAAAGTATGGTAACCCGGACGACTTACACGCATTACGCCGTCTTTTTCGCCAGTTTTTTTATTTTTTACCATATAAGTTGCGTTTTCCGACAAAACAATAAGTTTTGCTTCGTCTTTGTCTTGCCAGCCATATTTTTCTAGTGCAGAATTTGCAACTTTATCAAAAAGATTCAAATCAAAATCCATAAATTCCTCCAGTTATCTACCCATTTCTGAAAGGCTTTTATCTATTGCGCTTGCAAACCAATCTATATCTTCCGACTTAAACACAAGTGGCGGACGAATTTTTAATACATTTCCGTAAGGTCCAGCATTAGAAGAAAGAATATGGTTTTCGTAAAGTTTGTTTATTAAATCAAGAGTTAATTGCTGATCTGGAATTTTCTTTTCTGCATCTTTTACAAGTTCAAAACCAATAAAAAGTCCTGCTCCACGAACATCGCCAACAACTTCTGAATGTTTTTTTTGAACTTCTTTTAATGCGGCCAAAAGTTCTGCACCAACTTTTTTTGTATGTTCAAGAATATTATTGTCTTTTATATATTTTAAAACCGCTTGCGCCGCAGCCATAGAAACAGGATTTCCTGCAAAAGTATTAAAGTACGGAAAATCTTTGCTAAACGCATCTAAAACTTCGTGTTTTCCAGCCATTCCAGAACAAGGGATTCCATTTGCCATTGGTTTTCCCATTGTTACAAGGTCTGGAATAATTCCGTGTCGCGCAAATCCCCAAAAAGAATCTCCTGTGCGGCAAAATCCTGGTTGAACTTCGTCTGCAATAAAAAGTCCGCCATTTTTATGAACTACATCAACTGCGGCTTTTAAAAATCCTTTAGGGTAAGGATGAACTCCATCAGAAGAAAAAATTGAATCTGCAATAAAGCACGCAAGTTTTATTCCGTGAGCGTTTAAGTCGTCAATCGCTTTTTGAATTTCGCTACAATACCATTTTGTAAATTCTTCTTCTGTTCCATTAAATCTATATAAATCTGGTGTAGGAATTTTTCGCACAGTTTCCAAAAGTTTTTGCTTTCCGCCAATAGAAGGCGAAATTGCGCTAACCAACGCCGTGTTTCCGTGGTACGCTTCTTGCGAAATTAAAATTCCTTTTCCGCCTGTGTAAACTTGGCAAACGCGCAAAGCAAGGTCATTTGCTTCTGAACCAGAACACATATACATTACGCGGTCTACTTCTGGTGGCATAAGTTTTAGCAAATCTTCGCTATATTTAATTATGTTTTCGTGCAAATAACGCGTATGCGTGTTTATTTTTTGCATTTGTTCGTAAACCGCTTTTATAACTTCTTCATTGCAATGACCAACGCTTGGAATGTTGTTGTACATATCCAAATATTTTTCGCCATTTGCGTCCCACACAAATTCGTCTTTGCCTTTTACAAGGTTCAATGGTTTTTTGTAAAAAAGTCGGTATGAACTTCCAAGAACTTTTTCGCGCCGTTCTACAAGATTTCTTGTTTTTTCGTCTAAATCTTTTAGATTTTCATCAGAAAATCGGTTACAGTCCAAAATACTAGATTTTGATTCTTTCATAATTCGCCCCTAACAAAAAAAGCGCGCAACATTTCGGTAAAAACCAGAAATGCCGCACGCCTTTGTACAAACACATCTTTGTTAGGAACGTTATAAAATCTTTTTTTTCTAAAAACTATGCAAAAAACTTAGGTTGTATAATAAAATTTTTATGTTTTCTG
>CAZJOU010000200.1:0-3965 GCA_964547685.1 uncultured Treponema sp.
TAAAAGCGTTTTGCGCAATTAAAAGCAGGTTTTTTATGCCGAAAAATAAAAAATTTTCTAAATCTAAAGATAAAAAAAACGGCACGCTAAAAAATTCTTTTTTGCTATTTTCTACTACTACAGTTATTTCTATTGTTATTGCGCTTTCTTTAATTTTTTGCGTTGTTATGGTAAAGCAGCAAGAACGCGCGCTTTCTAAAGGACTTTACGACCGCGTTAGTGTGTTTTTAAGTTCCGTTTTTTCTGGCGCAAAAAATTGTCTTTTAAATCCAAAATCTGATTTGGACGAAGAAAATATTTTTGCTTCGCAAATTTCGTCTTTTCCAGAAGCAGAATATTTTACGCTTGTAGGAAAATCTTTTTTTGAAATTTCGGAAAGTTCGCAACAAAATTACGAAGATTTTTCTAAAAGTTCAGATGAAATTTTTAGCGAAAATTCTGGAAAGAATTTACTTTATGTTTGGCTTTCTAACGATTCGCAAATTTTTACAAAAGTTAGCAATTTAGATTTAGAAAATAATGTAATTTCTGGAATTTCGGTTTTAAGCAAAAATTGCGAATCTGAATTAAAAGCGGCAAATTTTTGTTCTTTGCTAAACGAAAAAGCTGCAATAGAAACAAAAGATTTAACAGAACGACTTTTTGAAGTTATAGAAGATTCTAAAGACGCAAGCGATTTTATGCGACTTCAGTTAAATCGACAAATAAAAGATTTGAACAATAGAATTCAAAAAGAACTTTCAGAGATTGCGGACAAAAGTTTTGGTTCAGTTCCAGAATATAATCAAAAAAAACTTAGTCGTAATTCTACAGAATATTTGTTTTTTCGTCCAATTTTATTTAAGTTAGAAAATTCTAATGATTTCGTTCAAGGAATTTTTTTCTTAAAAATAAATACGATTTCCCTTGTAAAAAAGTTGAATGAAACAAAGCGACTTGCGGTTTTTATTGTTGCACTTATTTCTGTAGTTTCTATTTTATGTGGAATTTTAGCATCTTATATTTTTGCGCGCCGAATGAATATTAAAGAACACGCTGTTGGCTTAGATTTTGAAAAGCAAAGTCTTAAAACTAAGGCGCAAGAAACAATGGAAAGCGAAACTATTGCAATGCAACAATCAATGATTTCGCTAGAACCACTTTCGGAAAGTAATAATTTTAAGAAAAATATTTCTTCTATATCAGATAAAAATGTTACGGAATTTGCTTATTATAAAGGTGCTGCCGAAGCTTCTGGCGATTATTTTGATTTTAAAAAATTAGATGAACGCTATTATGTTTTAATAAAATGCGATGCTTCTGGCCATGATTCGCCTGCGGGAATTCTTGTAACAATTGTTGCAACTCTTTATAAAAAATATTTTGAATCTTGGAGTTTTAGCAAAAATGGAACTAGAATTAACGAATTTATTTACCAAGTTAATGACTTTTTGGAATCCTTAAATATTAAAGGAAAATTCGTTGCAATGATTCTTTGTCTTTACGATTCAAAAACTGGAACTTTGTATATAAGCCATGCAGGAGACAGAATTGTTAGAATTTACGATAATGCCTTAAAAGTTATAAAAAAAATTGAACTTTGCGCTTCGCCTGCGGTTGGCGCATTTTCTAGTTCGGTTTTAAACGAAAAGTGCGGTTTTAAGGTAGAAAAAATTGAATTGAATCCTAAAGATGTTTTGCTACTTTATACAGACGGAATTGAAGAAAGTTCTAGAATTGTTCGCGCTTCTAATGCCTCTTTTGCGCTAAAGCCAAAAATTAATTCAAATGGAAAACAAGTTTTAGACGAAAATAAAAAGCCTATTTTAGAACCAGAAACAGAAACTTTTGGGGAAGTTCGCATAAGTCAAATTGTTCAGTCTGTTTTTGCAAAACAAAAATATATTCTTTTTAAGAAAAAATCTTTGTTGGAACCTAAAAAACTTTTAGAAAATTCTTTTGAATTTGATTTTACAAAGTGCAAAGGAATTCCAGAAGAAGCAATCTTAGCACTTGCTTCTATAGAAAAAGTGTTTCGTCTTTATAGACCACAAAATGCAACAATAAAAAATCTTGTGGAAGTTGACCGTTCTATTGATGTGTTCTTAAAAAAATATTTTCCGCTTTATTCAAAATATGCGCTTTTACCTACGAAAAAAAGTTTTATAAAAGGAAAGTTTTTAGCTCCAAAAAATCCAAACAATGTATTTTATTCGTACTTAAAAGAAGATCCGCAAAACGACGATTTAACAATGATTTGTCTTATGCGAAATTAAAATAAAAAAGTTTAAAAAAATATAAAATTGAATTATACTTAATAAAGAAAGTAAATTTCGGAGGCATTCGATATGGACAAAAACGATTTTAAGGAAAAATTTAAGGCAGGAATGGACAAAGTTGTTGCCTCTTCTAAAAAAGCATTTGCAAAAACAGAGTCTGCAGTGCGAAAACTTAGCGACCAAAGCGTAATTCGCATAGAAATTAGCCAATTTGAATCTAAAAAGAAAGACGAAATTAAAAAACTTGGTCAGCTGGCTTTAGATAAATTTATAAATGATGATACAGCAAAACTTTCTGCTTCTGAAGAAGAAGTTGTAAAAATTATAGAAACTGTAAAAAATTACAACAAAGAAATACAAACTCGCCAAGAAAAATTAAAAGCCTTAGGCGAAGAACCAGAAAGCACGGAAAAAACAGCAGAAGAAGCCACAACAGCAAAAACTTCTGAAAATAGCGAAACCAAAACAGAATAGAATACTTTTTGACGTTGCTTTTTGTGTCATACTCGACTTGTGGGTTGTATCATACTCGACTTGTTATTTGTGTCATTGTTTGGTTGTTTTTTATGTCATTGCCGTGCTTGACACGGCAATCTATTCAAAATACTTTTATATCAGCGATTTTTTAACCAGCGACTTAATTCTTGATATTTTTCTAAAAGTGCATTTGAATATTTTGATTCGTCAAAATCTATTCCCTACAAAAAAAAGCACTTGCGCAATTTTGTTTTTTTTAGTAAGTACAGACGTGTTGAATTTGTGTGGCAATTTTCTAAGATTGCTTCGTCGCTACGCTTCTCGCAATGATGGACGATGTTCTAACGCTTCTAGCAATGACATGAATTACAAATTGCGACTGCGTGAAGGATTGTAAGGGCGCGCGAAGTGCGTTGCGAGCGAAGCGAGTAATGTAGGCGAAAGCCGGAACCCTGAAAAGCCTGACCCGAGCGAAGCGAGTGGGCACGCCCAAATTTCTAATTAAAAATTATGCATTATTAATTAAGCATTGTACTAAGTTGAATTTCTACAATAAAACTATTATTATTTAAATGTAACGTTGCTGCTTTTGGCGGCGTATTTCTTTTTTTTAGAGGTTTAAAATGATTAAAACTGTAAAAGACGTTGATTTGAAAGGCAAACGCATTATTATGCGCGTTGACTTTAACGTTCCTATGAAAGACGGCGTAGTTCAGGACGACACAAGAATTATGGCTGCTCTTCCAACTATTAAATATATTCTTGAACAGAATCCACGCAGCCTTGTTTTGATGAGCCACTTAGGAGATCCTAAAAAAGATGTAAAAAAGGCAAAGGAAAAGGCAGAAAAGGCTGGAAAAACTTGGACAGACGCTGATAGCGAAAAATTTATTAACGGCAAAAACAGAATGAAGCCGGTTGTTGAATATTTTGCAAAGAAACTTGGTAAGCCTGTTACTTTCTTGCCAGATGCGCTTGGTCAGAAGGCTGCGATTGACGCTCTTCCAGACGGAGCTGTTGCAATGTTGGAAAATGTTCGCTTTCATCCAGAAGAAACTTCTAAAGATGATGCAGAACGCGAAAAGATGGCAAAAGAACTTGCAACTTACGGCGACATTTTCGTAAATGACGCCTTTGGAACGGCTCACCGCGACCAAGCATCAACTGCTACAATCGCTAAGTTTATGAAAACAAAGCCAGTTGGCGGTTTCTTAATGGAAAAAGAAGTTA
>CAZJOU010000201.1:0-3949 GCA_964547685.1 uncultured Treponema sp.
TACCTACGCGTTACGAGTGCGTTGCTCTACCAGGTGAGCTAAGTTGGCAAAGGTTATTTTGTGTTGCTAACAACTCGCTCATTTAATAATCCGCGAGTATCTACGGTTCGCTTCATATCGGCAATGTTCGCAACTATAATATAATTATTATATACTTCTATCTTACGTTTTTCAACAAATCTGTTAATTTCTTCTTTTGTTGTTTCTTGCGAAAGACCTGCCCAATGCGCAATGTCGCCAATAGTAACGTAAAATTTGCGGGAACGTTCGCTAGGATTTTGTGGCGGATTCATTTCGTCTAATAAACAAAAAACATCTGCAATTTTTGCCTGTAAATCTTTAATTACAAGAATTTTAAATCTTCGTTTTTGGTCATAAATGCGCTTGCAGAACAATTTTAAAAGATTTATTGCTAAAATTGCGTTTCCTGTAACAATTGATTCAAAATTTTCTTTGCTAAATTCCAGACATTTTACTGAAGTTTTTGCCATACAAGTTGCCGAACGCGGAGAATTATCCAAAATTGCCATTTCGCCAAAAAATTCACCAGTTTTTAAAATATCCAAGTTTTTAGTTGTTCCGTTTACATACTTTAAAAGTTGAACCGAACCACGTTGAATTAAATAAAAAGTTTCGCCAGGTTCAAATTCCGAAATAATAACTTGTCCCGGAGCAAACTTTTTTGCAAAGCGTTCAAATGCTGGAAGTTCAAATTGTTTTAAAGTTCCGTTTTCATCATCTACTGGTTCTGAATACTTAGGCATTCCAGTTTTTTCTAAAATTTTCTTGCTTTGTTCAAAAAGATTTTTTATTTCTTCAATATGCGTTGAGTTAGGAAACAATTTTAAATATTTTTGGCAAACATCATAACAAGAAATGTATTGTTCATCTTCAAAAAATGCTTTTGCAACAGAATACATTCCTTCTTCTGAACTTATAGGTTTTGAATCTAAAATTTGTTCCGTACGTTTATGAATTTGCCTTAACTGACCAGAAAAAACGCGAAGCATTTTCATTATAATTTGCTTGTTTCCGCTAAAATTCTTTTCAAATTCTGGAACCGTAAGCGAAATAACTTGACTATCTAAAAGAACTGTTGCAGTTTCTTCTCGCGGAAAATGTCCTAAAGCAGATTTTACGCCAAAAAATTCACCAGGATTTACAGAATTAGAAACTGTAGCATTTGTTTCTGGATCTACAGAAGATAAGCGAATAAGACCTTTTTGAAGAATATAAATTTTGTCGTCTTTGTCATTTTCAAAATATACAATAGAACCTTTTGAAAAATTTACTAATTTTGGCATTTCTTCCTCAAAACCATTATTTTTCTCAAATTATATCATAATAAGCCTTTTTGTGCTATGCTATGAATATGATAGATTTGCATACTCATACAACTGCATCTGATGGTCAATATTCGCCAAAAGAGCTTGTTTACAAAGTTGCAGAAAAAAATATTTCTGTTTTAGCAATTACAGATCACGATACAATTTCTGGTTTAAAAGAAGGCGCGGACGCTTGCAAAGAAAAAGGAATTACTTTTGTTCCAGGAATTGAACTTAATATTCAGCGACCAAATTGCGAATTTCATCTTTTGGGACTTGGACTAAACTTAAACGGAATTTCTGAAAGTTTAACAAATGTTATAGACAAATTGATTCAAAGTCGGCACGAAAGAAACGAATATATTGTTTCTAAAATGAAAGCGCAAGGAATAGAAACTTCTGTGGAAGAAATTCAAGCGGAATTTCCAGGACAAGTTTTAGGTCGACCGCATTTTGCCGCTTGGTTAGCAAATCATCATTACGTAAAAAACAGACAAGCCGCTTTTGACAAATTTCTTGCGCGTGGCAGACCTTGGTACGTAGAACGCGTTGGCGCAGATTTAGACGAAGCAATTAAAGCAATTTTTGATTCTGGCGGAGTTCCTGTAATTGCGCATCCACTTTCGCTTTATCTTTCTTGGTCAAAAATTGAACCAGTTTTAGCAAATTTTCACGAGCGCGGAGTTATGGGAATGGAATGTTTTCATCCGGGAGCGCGAGTTACGGAATGTTTAAGACTTCAGGAAATTGCAAGAAGAATTGGTTGCTTTGTAACTGCTGGTAGCGATTTTCACGGAGAAAAAATTCGTTCCGACAGAAAACCTGGCCACACTTGCGGTGGTAAAAAAATAGAAGATAAATATTACTACGAAGAATTAAAACCATTTTTAGACAAATTACACGAAAAGAAATAATTAGCCACTAAAAAAAACAAAAAAAAATTGTGATTTACTTCAGAATTTGCAAAAAAATTCTATTAATAATAGTAGAGGTTTTTATGCAAATTTATTCATTTTCTCCATTTGGATACGAAGGTTCGCTTGTAACCGTAGAAGTTGATTTACGGCGCGGAATTCCCGCTATTGATTTAGTTGGACTTGCGGACGGAGCCGTAAAAGAAGCGCGGGAACGAATGCAAGCGGCAATTAGAAATTCTGGTTTTGATTTTCCGCCAGAACGAATTTTAATAAGTCTTTCGCCCGCCGACTTAAAAAAAGAAGGCGCTGGATTTGACCTTCCAATTGCACTTGCAGTTTTATGCGCAAAGCAAGAAAACGACGAAAATTCAGAAAACTTACCAAATCCAACAAAAGAAAATCCTTCTATCTTAATTATGGGCGAACTTGAACTTAGTGGAAAAATTCGTTCTGTGCGCGGAGTTCACGCAGCGGCGGCAACTGCAGCAAGCGCAGGAATTTTACGTTGCATTGTTCCTTGCGCAAACGCAGACGAAGCGCGCGAAGTTTCTGGAATGAAAGTTTTTGGCGCAGACACTTTAGAAGAAGCGTTTGCTGCTCTTTCTAATCCAGAAGTTTTTACAGAACGAAAACGTAATGCAACAAATAATAAAGAAGAAATTCCAGAAGGCGCAGAATTAGTTGGTGGCGTTTTATTTCAGAAAGTTACACCAGAATTAGAATTTAGTTTTGTAAAAGGGCAAAAAAAATTAATTCGCGCGTTGCAAATTGCGGCCGCTGGCGGACACAATTTAATTGCGGTGGGCGCGCCTGGTTGCGGAAAAACTTTGTGTTTGCAAAAAATGCCTGCGCTATTGCCACTTCTAACAGTAGAAGAAGCGCAACCTGTAACTCGCATTTTGTCTTTAGCGGGTTTGCTTTCGCCAAAACAACCTTTAGTGCGTTTTCCGCCATTTAGAATGCCACATCAAACTGCTTCTATTGAAGGAATTTGTGGTGGCGGTCCTTTGTGTCGTCCGGGCGAAGTTTCGCTTGCTCACAATGGAATTTTATTTTTAGACGAAGCCGCAGAATTTAGAACAACTGTTTTGCAAATGCTTCGTGTTCCACTAGAATCTGGGCGAATTACAATTTCGCGCGCTGGGCGTTCAACAGTTTTTCCGGCGGCTTTCCAACTTTTAATGGCAGCAAATCCATGTCCGTGCGGAAACTTTGGTTCGGAAACAAAACTTTGTTTGTGTAGCGCGCGAGCAATAGAAATGTATTGGAAAAAATTTTCTGCGCCACTTTTAGACAGAGTTGATTTACGAGTTTCTGTTGCAAACGAAAGCGAAAATGCTAAAAAAGATAATTCCATTTCTACAAGCGAATTACGAGTTGGAATTGCAAAGGCAGTTTTAATTCAGCGAAAACGACAAGGCAAAAAAAATGCGCGACTTTCGCCTATGGAAATTGCGGAATTTTGTAAAGTTAGCGAACAAAATCGCGCAATTTTAGACAAATCCGCAGAACGTTTTGGTCTTTCCCCACGTGCAATTTCTAGTTGCTTAAAAACTGCAAGAACAATTGCCGATATGGAAGAATCTAACGAAATTAAAGATGTGCACATAAAGGAAGCTATAGAATTAAGAAAACCGTTTAGCAATTTTATGGAAGAAACTTAAAAATAAAAATTACTTCCTGTAATTTTTATTTTATCTCACACGC
>CAZJOU010000202.1:0-2248 GCA_964547685.1 uncultured Treponema sp.
AATTTTTACTATTGAATTTTACATAAATTTATTATAATTTAAACTAAATTGTAGGCGCAGTTTATGAGCGAAAGAGAGAAAAAACTTCAAAAAATTGTAGAACTCGAATCTAGTCTAGACGTAATACAAGACGTAGACGTGCTTTTAGAACGTATTCTTACAGAAGCGCGCGGAATTGTAAACGCCGACGCAGGTTCAATTTACATTGTAGAAGGTAATAAATTAAAAATAAAATATGCTCAAAACGACACGCAATTAAAACGACTTCCGCCTGGCGAAAAACTTCCATATTTATTCTTTTCTTTTCCAATAGATAAAACTTCCATTGCAGGTTACGTAGCATGCACAAAAGAACCGCTTGTAATAGACGATGCATATAAAATTGCTCCAGAAAAGCCATATAAGTTTAATAGTCAAACAGATTTTGCAACAAATTACAGAACGCAATCTATGTACACTTTTCCGCTTGTAATGAATAACGGCGTTCTTTTAGGCGTTTTGCAAATTATAAACAAATTTGGAATGGGAAAAACTGTAAAAAAGTTTACAAAAGAAGATGATACTTATTTTAAGCACTTTGCGCTATTTGCGGTTCGTGCTTTGCAGCACGCATATATAACTCGCGAAAACCACAGAAAAATGCTAAAAATGTCAGAGTTTCGCGACCCAAAAGAAACATTTTTGCACACAGAACGAGTTTCTAGCATTGCGCTGGAAATTTACGACCGCTGGGCTTACGAAAAAAACATTCCACAAGATGAACAAAACGCATATCGCGACAACTTAAAAATTGCCGCAAAGTTTCACGATATAGGAAAAGTTGGCATTTCGGACTTAATATTAAAAAAGCCAGGCAAATTTACTGCAGACGAACGCCAAATTATGAAAGGCCACACTTGCATTGGTGCGCAACTTTTTGAACCCGCAGAAAACGAATTAGACATTATGTGTCGCGACGTTGCTTTGTGCCACCACGAACATTACGACGGCGGCGAAGGCGGATACCCAGGAAAAGATTATTACAACGGTAAATTTAAAGATTTTTTAATTGGTTCGCCAGTAGAACTTTCGGCGCCATTAAAAGGTTCGGAAATTCCGCTTGCAGCGCGAATAGTTGCCGTTGCCGACGTTTTTGACGCACTTTCGCACAAACGTTGCTACAAAGAAGCTTGGTCTTTAGAAGACGCTTATAACGAAATACAAAAAGGCTCTGGAACTCAGTTTGACCCAGAAATGGTAAACGCTTTTCTAAAAGTTCGTGAACGCGTAGAAAAAATTCTTATTGACTATCACGACCTCGAAGAATAGAAATTGCTTTATTTATGCAATTTTCAAACTTTTTTAACATTTCTTCGCTAAAATTTCGTTCTTTTTTTCCGCCAAAACCCAAAGCCGAAAGTTGCAAATTTAAATTTCTATCTTGAATTCTGTATTTTATGCTATTTTTTTCAAACATTGTGCCGCGGTCATTTATTGTAACAATATTTTTACCAACAAGACGTTCCGCAAGTAAAATATCTTTTGTTATAACAAGGTCTTTTTTTGTTGCATTTTCAAAAATATAATTGTCTGCGGCATTTTTTGTTTGTTCGCAAACTACAATTTTATATTCTGCATTTTGAATTTCTACTTTTTTGTTTGCAACAATTATTAAATTAAAATTGTGTTGTTTACAATATTTTGCAACAAAATCTAAAACTAGGGTAGGGCAGTTGTCTGCGTCTATAAAAATAGAAATCATTGTAAAACCTTATCAAGTTTTTCTATTAAAGATTTAGTAATTTTGTCTGCTTCGTCATCTACAGAATTGTTTTCCAAAGCTTTTTGATATTTTACAGAACGACCTTTTGCTTTGTAAAGTTCGTCGCTTAGCATAATTCCCGCTAAAATAGAAATTTTTAGCGGATCCGAAAGTGCGCCACCTTTTTCTATTTGGTTTACAATTCTTTTGTAGTAGCCAAGAATTTGTTCAAGATAAGATGTGTCTTCGTCTGCTTTAATTGAAAAAGAAGTTCCTAATAAATCTATTTGAAGCGAACCTTTTGCCATAAATTAGCCTAAAAAATATCAAATTGACCGTCTTCTGACTGATTTTGCTCTTCGTTTTGTTCAGTTGATTCATTTTCGGTTTGTTCAGGTTGCTCTGAACTTTGGTCTAAATCAAAAAAAGAAGGTTGTTCATTTTGTGCTTCTTTAAAAGTATTAGTTTGCTCTTGTGATTGTTGAATTTGTGGTTCTTGTTCAACTG
>CAZJOU010000202.1:2348-3903 GCA_964547685.1 uncultured Treponema sp.
GCTACGTTTTGCACTTGTTGAACTGTTTGGTTTTGAACAACATTTTGCTGCTCAAAACCAGAAGTTACCTGACCGCCCGCTTTCAATACAGAATTTTCTATTGAATTAAGACGGTCAAGTGCTTTTAAGATTCCACTTTCAATCTTGTTTTGGTCCGATTCAAAACTAGAAAGTTGCTCCGACTTAGAGGAAAGCGCATTTGTGAGCTCTGAACATCTACTGCGCAGAGCATCGTTTTCCGCTTGTAACTGTGCAATTTTTGCAACAGCACTTTCTACTTTTTGTTCAAGAAGCAAAACTTGATCAAGTGAAATCATATTCGTTCCTTACGCTTTTAAAGCTTTTTTAGCTGCTTCTACAACTGCTTTGAATGCAACAGGATCTTCTATAGCCATATTAGAAAGTGCTTTGCGGTTCAAAGTAATTCCAGCTTTTGTAAGACCATCTATAAAGCGCGAATAAGAAAGACCTTCGTCGCGAACAGCCGCATTAATACGACTAATCCACAAAGAACGGAAGTTACCTTTTTTGTCGCGTCGGTCTGTGTAAGCATGGTTTAAAGCTTTTACAACAGCGTCTTTTGCAGGTTTATAATTTGATTTTCTGTCGCCAATAAAACCTTTAGCAAGTTTTAAAATCTTTCTTCGGCGATTTTTTCTTTTTGTTCCATCTATTGCTCTTGCCATTTTAATTCTCCATTAACCGTAAGGCAACATTTGCTTGCGGATTTTTTTTGCATCTGCTTCCGAAAGAATTCCAGTTTCGCGAAGCTGTCTTTTTCGTTTTGCAGAACGCTTTGTCAAAATATGGCGAAGATTCTGCTTCTTGTACTTAATTTTGCCGCTGCCAGTTGTTGAATAACGTTTTGCAGCAGACTTTTTTGTCTTCATCTTAGGCATTTTTTTACCTCAAAATTTTTTATTTGGCTTTTGCAGAAATTGTCATGGACATTGTTTTTCCATCCATTGCTGGCTGTTTTTCCACAACATACGCTGAAGTAAGCCGTTTTAAAACTTCATTCAGGACATCGTAACCAAGTTCAGTGTGTGCAAGTTCACGTCCGCGGAAACGGATTGTAACTTTTACTTTGTTGCCTTCGTCAAGAAATTCCTGTACATGTTTGGCTTTAGTATCAAGATCTCCTGGACCAATTTTTGGTTGCATTCGGATTTCTTTTAACTTTAGTACTTTTTGATTCTTCTTGGATTCTCGGAGCTTTTTTTCCTGTTCGAATCTGTACTTGCCATAATCAAGTATTTTACAAACTGGTGGGTTGGCATTTGGGCTAACCTCAACAAGGTCAAGATCCTTTTCCTTAGCTAATTTAAGAGCCTCCAGCGTAGGAACAATACCTTTCTGATTGCCCTCGTCATCGATAAGTCGAACCTCGCGGACACGGATCATTTCGTTTATCCTTTGTCCTCTGTTGTTGTTTCTGTTGTCTTGGTATGCCAACTATCCTCCTCGTGTTCATAAAACACAAAATACATATAAACGTAACTCTTATTATATCTTAAAAATAAAGTAAATGTCTAGTGCTGAAATTAATAATTAA
>CAZJOU010000203.1:0-3895 GCA_964547685.1 uncultured Treponema sp.
ATATCGCAATGAACGAACCTGTTGTCTGCTTCGATATGGGAGCACAGGCGGAGAAAGTGCGAGCGTATAGCAAAGGTGTTGTTGTAAAGAATGTGGATGAAATGGTGGATGTGATTGTGGGGAAACTGTAATGACTAACAAGATGAATAAAATTTTAGAAGAAATAGAATTTGGATTTTCATTCATTATTTCAGCATTGTTTGCTATAGGATATTTTTGTGACTGTTTTAATTTAATGATTGCTTTGGAATTTATTCTAGTCACTTTAATTTTTTGCCAATGTTTTTTAAGAAAAAACTATCTTGTGTTTTTATTTCTTACTATTTTTCTATTTTTTCAAATGAATAGAATTTTCCTAGACTTCTTTAATTTGACTGATGAGAAATGGTATAGAGGTTATGTAGGGGATTATTTTGACAACGATATTCAAAAGCATCTTATTCTCTGTTATTATCTTGTCCTTTATGGATTGTTTTTATCTTTATTCGTCCATATTAAAAATTGGAAAAAACATACAAGAAATTCTGTATATTTTTCATATTCTAAAATTAATATTCAAATAAGTTATTTTTTGTGCCTTTTGTTTTTAATTCCTTCAATATTGCAAAATCTTCTGGCTGTAAAACATGTGATGACTTATGGATACTTTGATTATTACAAAAACTTCAATCCTCCGTATATATTAACGGTTTTGTCTGGAATGTCGTACGTTTTTATCTTTTGTTATTTTTCTGTAACAAAAAAAATACATAAACTATTTATCCTTTTTTATATTGTAAATTTTACAACATCTTTACTGATTGGTTCTCGAAAGGATTTTGTTTTATATCTTTTGCTTTTGGTTTTTTATCTTTGGAACACAAGAAATTCTTTTTCCTTGAAGAAAATAATGAAAATGCTTATTCCAGTGTTCTGTCTCTTTATGTTTTTATTCTATGTGGGATTTAAGAGACAAAATGCGGTAAAAGATATAGAAAAATACAAAACGAATCCCATTGTTTTATTTCTTGATTTGCAAGGTGTTTCGATAGTTGTTCCTGGATATGAAAAAAAATATGAGACCGAAATTCCCAAAAGAGGAATTGCTTATCTTTTCCCAAACCAAATAAAAATGATTACAAATTTATTAGGAACAACCATAGACAGAGCGGATAGAAAAAAAAACGCTTTGGAAGGTTTTTATATTTCCCAATTTATTTCTTACAAAGTACTAGGCGACCGTTTTGTTATTGGGGAAGGATTAGGAGGATGTTTTGTAGCTGATATTTATTACTGTTTTTCATATTTAGGAGTTTTCTTTTATTCTTTGTTGCTTGGAATTTTTATGAGACATTTTGAAAAAGGTAAGAAGAATTCTCTTTCATATGTTGTCGTTTTGAGCTGTGTTTATAATTTGCTTTATATTCCGAGATCTCAAGCATTGGATATTTTTATACAAATAACATCAGCGAAATTTTGGTTTTCAGTAATCTTTTTCTTTCTTTTTATTGAAATAATAAAAAATCAAATTCCTAAAAAAAATTTTAACAACAAAATTAGGAGTGTTGACAGATGAACACAATTGCATTGGTAACATTGTTTTTTCCTGATGAAAACGTAAAAAACAATATCATTCAGTTTTCACATCTTGTTGAAAAAGTTGTGCTTTTGGATAACACGCCGGATTCTGATAATTCTATTTTATTTTCTGAAATCGAAAAGACAGAATATATCGCTTACAAAGAAAATCTCGGACTTTCACTTGCGTTTAACCACTACTTAAAAACTTTGACAGAAAACTGCTACATCATATTTTTTGACCAAGATTCGTTTTGTCCGGGGAATCTTATTGCTCAGCTGAAAAACGATTATCAGATTTGTTACAACAAACTCGGCAAAAAAGGAATAATCGGTCCTGCATATTTTGAAAAGAATGCTAACAAATTGATGATTCCAAAGCAGAAAAATCTTGTTGAAAACGGAGTCTACGAAGTCAAATCAATCATCACAAGTGGAATGTTCACGGAACTTGATGTAATAAAATCCTCTGGATTTTGGAACGATGAGATTTTTCTTGACATGGCTGACTGGGATTTTTGCTGGCGGGTTTTAAAAAGTGGATTTTTCTGTTGTCTTACAACAAATGCGGTTCTTACTCATACGCTTGGAAAAAGCGTTCATCGTTTTGCAGGAATTAAATTAAAAGAAGGCGCGTCATTCAGAGTTTATTACCAAACCCGTGATTGCCTTTATCTTTTAAGAAAAAACTATGTTCCGTTCAAGTTCAAAATCAGATTTATTCTGATGCTTACAGTTCGCCCACTTTTGCATTTGATTTTTTTACCAAATAAGAAAAAACGCATTCATTATTTTTTCAAAGGCATTTCTGATTATAAGAAAAATATTCACGGTGTTTTGGAGGAAAATCTATGACATTCACCGTTCTTCAGTCCGTCTACAAAAAAGACAATCCCGAATTCCTCGCTGAATCGCTCCAAAGCATCGCAGAAAACACTTTGCTTCCAAGTGCCGTTGTTCTTGTAAAAGACGGCGAATTGACAAGTGACCTTGAAAGCGTAATTTCCGAATGGCAAGAAAAGCTTCCTCTCAAAGTTGTCGGCTATGAGAAAAATCAAGGCTTGGCTCACGCACTGAACTACGGTTTGCAGTTTGTCCAGACCGATTTGGTCGCACGGATGGACAGCGATGACATCTGCTTTCCAGACAGGTTTGAAAAGCAAGTCTTGCAGTTCGATTTGAATCCTAGCCTTGAAATCTTAGGCGGTGGAATTGAAGAATTTTATGGCGAATATCACAAAATCCGGCTTTACCCAAAATGGACGGACAAAAATTCCAAAACGCTTTACCGCGGAACGCCAGTTGCTCATCCAACGCTGATGATAAAAACACCGCTCTTAAAAGAATTCAAGTATTTTGAAAGCACGAAATGCAACGAGGACATTGACTTGTGGTTCCGTTTGATCAAAGCTGGACATAAAATCAAAACGCTTCAAGAGCCAGTTCTGCACTTTAGAATCACAGACGGAACGTTTAATCGCCGCTCAATGCAAAAAGCGTTCAACGAGTTTTCAATCTACTCAAAAAATCTTCACAAGCTAAACGGATTTTCTGCTCTTGATATTATTCCGCTTGTGCGCTTTGCCACAAGATTTTTTCCGAAAACTCTGAACAAAAAACTTTATCTTTCCAAAAAACGACAAAATCTTTTTAAGGAGAATCTGATGAATATAAAATCGCTAAATAACCAAGTTTTCACGAAAAACGGACATCTTTTCGAGGCACTTTTGGAGTTTGAAGAAAACGGCGAAAGGATGATAAAAGCCGTTCAGCTTGACAGCCCTTCAAAATGCGTTGTGGAAGTTCCAGCAAGCGAAGTCGAGCTTTACAAGACGAGCGAAAGCGTGGACGTGAGCTTGAATGTTTCGGGACTTGGTAGAGAAGTGAAGTAGTTTTAGAAAAGACTTGCTTTTCTTGTTTCCTACAACGCCAAAAACGGACGCTTGAAAACTTTCTGCAGCCTGTAAAGCATTTCAAGCGTCGGGTTTGTCTTCTTGGGATTTTCAAGCCGCTGGTACTGCTGGTACGTCATTCCAGCGTCCTTTGCGACTTCTTTTTGCGTTCTGTTTCCACGTGCCGCTCTAAGCTCAATGGCGAACGCAATTTTCGGCGAAACTTCTATGCTGGTTCCGTCTTTGAATTCCGGCTTCGGAATCGGAAATCCTTTTTCAATATCAGTTTCAAGAACGGCGTCAAGTGCTTCTTTCGCCATATTCTTGGCATCCTCAAAATCGGTCCCGTAAGTTGTTACATTAGTCATATCTGGAAAGCATACAACGTACATATTTTCAGACTGTTTTTTAATCGTACAGTTATAAGTCATTTTTTGCCTCCGTTT
>CAZJOU010000204.1:0-3889 GCA_964547685.1 uncultured Treponema sp.
TAAACAACTCAACGGCAAACATTAAACCCAAAAGAACGTAAGAAATTCCGCCGTTGTAAAGCGACCAAATTTTGTCGTTTAATTCATCGTTTCCAAAGTTGTGCAACGCAGTAAATGCAGAAATGCTTCCGTTAAAAATAAAGAAAATGCACCAAGCAACTGTAACTTTTTTACAATAATTGTTTACTTGTTGTTCGTAAGAAGAACCTTTTATAGATTTATCTCCGAAGCACGCAAATCTAAAAATAATATTTGGTTTAAAAAATAGCGAAGAACCAAATACGAAAAGCAATGTTGCGCTAATTGCAACGGAATAAAGTTTTAGAAAAATCTTTTCGTTAAAAATAAAGCAAAGAATTCCCGCCAATAAAAAAAGCGCTGAACTTAGCATTGGTCGCCAGTCAAGCGCTTTTCTTTCTGAATTATTTTCAGATTTGCGGTTGCCTGTTGCGCTTAAAAAAAATGCACACGCTAAAGCAACAACGCAAAGCGACAAAATTCTAACTGGTAACTTGAATACAACCAAAAGTGTAAAAACAAGAACCGGATAAATTGCCGCAACAATGTAAAAAAGAACTTTAAGGAACTTTTTCATTATTCCTTTATGCCATGTAAGGAACAAGTGCGTCTACAACATCTTGAACAGTTTTTACTGTCTTAAAAATTGCAGGATCAAACTTTGTGCCAGCAGGCATAAATTCCTTCATTTTCTGAATTAAGTCAATTGAATCAATAGAATCAAGTTCAAGATCGTCAAACAATGTTGCTTCAGGTTTTATAGAAGCTTCATCAATTTCAAATTCAGATACAAGTATTCCCTTCAATTTTTCAAAAATTTCGTCTTTTGACATAAATTAACCCCTTCTTGCCTGAGTAATATATTCAGCCAAAGCATCTACAGATGCAAAATGCTTTTTATTATCTTCGCTTTCGCTAGAAAATTTTACACCAAAATGTTTTTTTAATCCAACGCCAAGTTCAAGCGCATCAATTGAATCAAGTCCAAGTCCGTCACCAAACAATGGTTCAGAATCAACAATGTTTTCTGGTTTAATATCTTCTAACTGAAGCGTAGAAATAATTACTTCTTTAATTTCTTTTTTAAGTTCGTCCACAATACGACCTACTTTTTATTGATTATTACATTGTATAGGACAAAGTAGAAAAAATCAACATAGGAATTTATTTGTTATTTTCTGGGATTTTTATCCAAGACCAAATGCCTTTATCTTCTTGGCCGATTCGCCAAAAGGCAATTTTGTTTACGTTTGAATTTTTGTATAAACGCATTTTTGCAACTATTGAATATTTATCTTCAAACCAAAAATTTGTTTTTACTTTCATTGTAATGTCTACAGTTGGAATGTCGTTTATGTATTTTACGCGGCCAGAATCATATTCATCTATAATTCTGTTTACGCCTTCGAAATACCAAGCCTGAGCCACTTTTTCGTTTGACCAACTACGTCCGTAAAAAGGCAAACCCATTACAAGTTTTTCTTGTGGAATAACGGTAACTGCGTAATCTACAATTTTTTTGCACCAATTCATAGACGCTATTGCGCCCGGTTGACTTGTTGACCAATGTTCATCGTAAGCCATAATCATAACTCTGTCGGCTAAAGCAGCAATTTTTTTGTATGGAAAAATATCGTCATTAATTGTTTTTACGCGTGCCGGAACGCAAACTGTAAACATTTTTCCATCTTTTTTACATTCTTTGCTAAGTTTTTCCAAAAAATTTAAAAAGTTCTTTCCATCTTTTGCAGGAATTAATTCATAATCAACATTTATTCCGTCAAAAGGTTCTGCTGCTTTCATAACATCTTGAATCATTTTATCTGTAAGACCAAATTTTGGTTCTAAAACAAAATGTGTAAGGCTTTTGCTGTCGCAAACAATTACAAGGTGAACTCTTCCAGGAAAATTTGCTAATTTTGTTCTGTCTGGAACATTGATTAAGTTTCCGTAACAATCTACATCTGCGGCAAAAAATCCAACATCGGTAAGCGGATATTCGTTGTCAAATTCTTCAAAGCGACTTTGCATTACCCAACCCCAAGTTTCTTGCATTTCTACAGGTTCGCCAGTTGGTTCTTTTTGTCTATAAGAAATTTTTTGCTCTTCTTTTATTGTTTCTTCAAGTTCTGGATTTCGCTTAGAAGCGGCATTTAAATTAATTGCGCATAAAATTAATAAAATTGCAAAAATTCGTTTCATTTTATTTCCTTAAATTTCTATTATTTTGTACATTGGTTCTTCGTTTGGATGTAGTTCCAAAATATGTTTTTCGCATAGCAAAACTTCGCTTGGTTCGTGCGTAACGTGCAAAAATGTTGTTGTTCCAGTTTCTGCAATAATGTTTAGCAAATCTAGCGTTCTTTGGCGCATTTGTTCGTCTAGTCCATGGCAAGGTTCGTCTAAAATCATAATTGGCGGACATTTTACTGCTGCGCGCAAAATTAGAATTGCTCGCTGTTCACCATAACTTAAATCGCCAAACGCTTCGGAACCTCGTCCTTCAAAGCCACCAAGTTTTAACCATTCGTTTGCTGCGGCAATTTCTGTGTCGGTTGGCGTTTCGTACATTCCAATAGAATCGTGAAAACCGCTTACGATTACGTCGCGTAGTGGAGTTCCGCCTAACATTCTGTATTCAACGTGCAATCTGTAAGATACAATTCCTAATTTGTGTTTTATGTCCCAAATTGTTTCGCCGGAACCGCGTGGCGCGCCAAAAATTTTTATGTCGTTGCTAAAAACTTGCATATTGTCGCCAGTTATTAATTCTAGAAAAGTTGTTTTTCCAGAACCGTTTGGTCCGCGAATTAGCCAATGTTCGCCGCGTTTTAATGTCCAACTTAAGTTTCGTAAAACTTTGTGGTCTTCCCAACCAACATTTACGTTGTGCATTTCTACAAGAATGTCGCTTTCTGGTTGAAAATTTTCTACGCCCATAACAATGTTTACGTCGTTGCTTAATTTTTTTACGGTTGCGGCAAATTTTTCAAAATTTGATTTTCTTGATTTTTCGTTTTCTGCGTTTCGCTTTGCAATTATTTTTTCAAAATCAGGTTTTGTTCCGCAAAAAGAAACGTTTCCATTTGAAAATTCTATTACGTTTGTAATTGCGCTTGGAATTTCTACATAACGTTCCATACTTAAAATAATGTGCGGAAAAGCGGATTCTGTTGAATTTTCTGCGTTTAGTTGTTTTTTTGCGATTGTGTCAAAAAAATCTAGTAGGATTTTGCGACTTTCTGCGTCTAGACCAGCGAAAGGGTCGCTTAAAAGTAATAATTTTTTTCTGGAAACTAGCGCGCGTGCTAAAAGAGTGCGGCGAATTTCGCCAGTTGACATATATTTTATTCCGCGGTCAAGAATTTTTTCTACGCCGCAAAGTTTTATTTCTGGATAAGCGTCTAATTCTTTGCAAATTGGTGGCAAAGGCGAACCTTTTTTTATTTTACCAACAATTCCTTCTGCAATAAAAATGCGTCCGGTTCTTCCGTGGTCAACGCCACCTTCGATATATTCGCTTTCGTCTTCTTCGCGTTCTTCTTGAATAATGCGTGCGGCACGTTCCAAAGAAACGGTTTCTACTGAATTTTCAAAAACATTTGAATAGAGCGGAACATCTTGTGCATCTTTTGGTGTGTTTGGAATTATTTTTGGACCAAAACTTCCGTCTAGCGCTTGCAAAAAATCTGCTTTTCCGCCACCGTTTGGTCCAATAACAAGCCATGCTTGGCCAGATTTCATTTCCCAACAAAAGTTTTGTACAGCAATTCCTTTTTTGTTTTCTATTCTGCAATTATTTATTTTTACAAGTGATTTATATTCCATAAAGTTAGCATATCACATTGTAAAATGTGTTGCACGAAAAAAA
>CAZJOU010000205.1:0-3867 GCA_964547685.1 uncultured Treponema sp.
CCCATTGCAAAACCTTCGCGGTTACGCGCTCTGTGGGTAATTTCTATTGTATCGGCAGGGCTATCAAAAAAAACTGTGTGCGTTCCCGGAATAGAACCGCACCTTGTAGAAGAAACGTGTAGCTGTTCCGGTTTTGGTTTTTCGTGAAAAGCGTCTGTTACAATTTCTGTTTTCTTTTTTGTATTTGCAAGAATTGTTTTTGCTATTGTTAAAGCCGTTCCAGAAGGACTATCTGCTTTTTGATTGTGGTGCGCTTCCCAAGTTGCAATGTCATATTCTGACCAAGGTTCCATAATTTTTACGGCTTCTGCTACTATTTTATAAAGCATATTTACGCCAATCGAAAAGTTAGAAGAAGTCATAATTGTTCCGCCACACTCTGCAGCAAGGCGATTTACTTCTTCGTGCTTATCGTTCCAGCCAGTTGTACCAACAACAATTGGTAAGCCAAGTGGCAAAAGTGCTTTTATATTTCCCATAACCGCTGTTGGATGGCTAAATTCTATAACGCCTTCTGCACCGCTAGATTTTACTGCGCGACTAACAGCATCGTAATCGCCAACGGGAACTTTATTTGTAGCGTCCTCTGAAACGACATCTACAGTTGCAACAATTTCATGACCAAGCTTTTCGGCACAATTTTTTATCATGTGCCCCATTTTTCCATATCCAACAAGTGCTATTTTCATATTTACCTCGTATATTCGTCATTGCGAGCCCAAAGGGCGTGGCAATCCAACTTTGCAAGATTGCTTCGTCACTTCGTTCCTCGCAATGACGGTGTTTCGTTCATTATTACCCAAAATACGCTTTGTGCAAAATTTTTACTGTTCTGTCTGCTTCGTCGTCGTTTACAATAAAACTTATATTTACTTTGCTTGCACCTTGGCTAATCATTTGCACATTTACGCCTTCATCTGCTAAAGAATCAAAACCACTTGCTAAAATTGCAGAAGAATGTTCAACATCGCAAATTACAGTAATAATTGCTCTTTCTTTTCTAACAGAAACATCGCACGCTTTGCTTAAATCTTCTACAAGTCCGTCTAACTTTTCTTTTCCGCTAACCGTACAAGAAACAGAAACTTCCGAAGTAGCAATTACATCAATACTTACGTTCCACTTTAAGAAATTGTTAAAAATATGCGCTAAAAAACCGCACGCGCCCAACATTCTGTTAGAAACCATATCAATAACTTGAACATGCTTTACAGAAGTTATAGCGCAAACCGGCGGAACTTTTCCGCTATGTTTTTCTACAATTAAAGTTCCATCGCTTTTAATATTATAAGAATTTTTTACACGAACAGGAGTTCCACTTTTTCTTACAGGAACCATAGAACGCGGATGCAAAACTTGCGAACCAAACATTGCAAGTTCCTGAGCTTCTTCATACGTTACTTCTGGAACAGTTTTTGCTTCTGGAACAACGCGCGGATCTGTAGTTAAAATTCCGTCTACATCTTTCCAAGTCTGAACTTCTTCCGCATTCATTGCTGCGCCAATCATTGTTGCAGTTAAATCCGAACCGCCACGACCTAAAGTTGTAATTATTCCTTTTTTATCTTTTGCAATAAATCCAGTTACAATAGGAATTGCGTTTTCAATTCCGTTTTTATACGCATTTAAATGTTGCGGAATATTTTCCCAAACTTCGTCAAGAAGTTCCGCATTCATATAATTAGAATCGCTAACAAAACCAATGTCCCAAGAGTCATAAAATTTTGCTTCTATTCCCTGACTATTTAAATAAGAAGCCATCATTCTAACAGACATTCTTTCGCCAAAAGAAACAAGATAGTCGCGCGACCTTTTACTAAGTTCCTTTAGCATAGAAATGCCAGTTAAAAGTTGTTTTAATTCCGCTAAAAGAGAATCAATTGTATCAATATTTATTCCAAGTTCTTTTGCAGTTTCTTCGTGAAGTTTTGCAACTCCAGAAACATCAACTTTGCCAGTTACGGCTAAATCTGCCGCTTCCAAAAGATTATCTGTTGTGTCGCCCATTGCACTTAGCACAACAACCGGACGTTTTTCTTTGTACGCTTTTACTATAGAAGCAACATTTTTAATTCTTTCTGCATTGGCAACCGAAGAGCCACCGAATTTCATAACTATCATACAAATAAAATAGCGGTTTTTGCATATTTATTCAATTAAAACATTCAAGGGGGCGCCTGCCCCTCGCTTCAAAGCCCTACGGTCTTTTCCGCTACCCCCTCTTACACGGCGCACCACTTCGCTGCGCCATTTTTTTTTACTTTCCTAAATGTTTTTCAATATCGTTTATAAGCTTGTATTCAAAAGAATCGCAAAGTGCAAGCCAACTTGCTTCCATAACGTCGCTAGAAACGCCAACCGTTGTCCAAGAATCTTTTCCATCGCTAGATTCAATTAAAACGCGAACTTTGCTTGCAGTTGCGCTTTTTCCGTCTAAAACGCGAACTTTATAATCTGTTAGCCTAATTTGATTTACCGCCGGATAAAAACGACTTAACGCTTTTCTTAGCGCAATATCCAAAGCATTAACTGGTCCGTCGCCTTCGCCAGCAGTAACTTCTATTTGACCTTCTACTTCTACTTTTATTTGCGCACAAGCGCAAACGCCTTCTTCTGGACGCGGATTTACGCCATTTGTTTGATAATAATGTAACGTAAAAAACGGCTTATAGCGACCAATTACTTTTCGCGCTAAAAGTTCAAAAGAACCGTCCGCGCCTTCAAATTGGTAACCCTCAAATTCTAGTTCTTTCATTTTTGCAACAAGTTCTGCAACGCAAGGACTAGATTTTGTAATTGTTGGGTCAATTTTTTGAATTTTTTCTATAATTGTAGAACGTCCAGCAACTTCACTCATAAGGAAAACACGTTCGTTTCCAACAGTTTCTGGCGCAATGTGTTCGTACGCTTCTGGATTTTTTAAAACCGCATCAATGTGCATTCCTGCTTTATGACTAAAAGCCGCTCCACCAACAAATGGCAAACCAGGATTTAGCGTAATATTAGTAATTTCTGCAATTCGCTTTGCAACCGAAGTTAAAAGTGGCATTTTATCTTCTTGAATACATTTATAACCTAACTTAAGTTGCAAATCTGGAATAATACAACTAAGGTTTGCGTTTCCTGTTCTTTCGCCAAAACCTAAAAAAGTTCCTTGAACATGGCGCGCGCCCGCTTCTACAGCAATTAAACTATTTGCAACAGCAAGTCCGCAATCATTATGAGTATGAATTCCAATTTTTACTTTTTTTCCAAAATTTTCAACTGCTGCTTTTACCGCTTTTTCACAATCGCGCATCATGCAGCCGCCTTTTGTTTCGCAAAGAGCCAAAGTTTCCGCTCCGCCTTCTACGGCTGCTTCCAAAGTTTTTAGCGCATAATCAGAATCTGCTAAAAATCCTGTAAAAAAATGTTCTGCATCGTAAACAACGTGTTTTCCGTTTTCTTTTAAAAATGCGCAAGTTTCGCGAATCATTGCCAAGTTTTCTTCTAGCGTTGTTTTTATAATATCTGTAACTTGGAACGTCCAACTTTTTCCAAAAATAACAACATAATCAGTTCCGGCGGCAAGCAAACTTTGTAAGTTTACATCTTCTGCACATTTTATATCTTTTCTTCTTGTAGAACCAAATGCTGCAAGTTTTGATTTTTTTAGCGAAATTTTTTTCATTTCCTGAAAAAATTCCATATCTTTAGGATTTGAGCCAGGATTTCCCGCTTCTATTAAATCTATTCCTAAATCGTCTAATGCTTGGCAAATATGAATTTTATCCTGAACCGAAAAACTAATTCCTTCGCCTTGCGCGCCATCTCGTAAAGTGCTATCAAGAATTTCAACTTTCATATCCGCCATTTTTGCCACCTTTT
>CAZJOU010000206.1:0-3844 GCA_964547685.1 uncultured Treponema sp.
CTAATTAGCCCATTTTTTGATTATTTTGTTATTTTTTTTTAAATAACCGTGTTATAATCTAGGTTATGAACAAACTAGAAAAATCAATAGGCACTTCCATTCCGTTGGGAGCAATTTTTACAAATAAAAAAGATGGCACCGTAATTGGTGAATATACAGACTTACCAGAATTTGCAAAATTTTGCAAAAAAGCAGGATTTTCGCTTTTGCAACTTTTGCCGGTAAACGACACAGGAACTCAATCTTCTCCTTATTCAGGACTTTCTGCATTTGCGCTTCATCCAATTTACATAGATTTGCGCGCTCTTCCAGAATTTGAACCTTTATATAAAGAAAATTCTGCGTTTAAAAAATCTTACGACAAAATGATAAAAGAATTTCCGTACAACGGACAAGGTCGTTATAATTACGAAGGAATTCTTAAATCAAAAACAGAACTTTTAAACAAACTTTACGAAACAACAAAAACAGCAAAATCTGGCGAAGCAGACGAAGAACTTTCTGCTTGGATAAAAAAGAATACTTGGATTGTTCCTTACGCAGTTTATAAAAATCTTAAAGTAAAATACAATCAAGCAACTTGGAAAGATTGGTCAAACGAAGATAGAACTTTAAGCGAAAAAGAAATAGAAAAACGCTGGAAAGATAAAAAATTGTTAAAAAATCACTTGTTTTTTGCTTGGGTTCAAATGCGCGCAAACGAACAGTTTAAGGCTGCAACGGACAAAGTAAAAAAAGAAGGAATAACATTAAAAGGCGATATGCCAATTTTAATGAACGAAGATTCTTGCGACGCTTGGGCTTTTCCAAAAATCTTTAATCACAATTTGCGTGCAGGTTCGCCGGTAGATGGCGAAAATCCAACCGGACAAAACTGGGGATTTCCAACATATAATTGGGACTACTTAAAAGAAACAAAATACGAATGGTGGATAAATCGTCTTAAAAATGCGGAACAATATTATGGCGCATATCGATTAGATCACATTTTAGGATTCTTTAGAATTTGGGCAATTCCAGTTCGCGACACAACTGCGGTTTTAGGACATACAGTTCCTTATGTTCCAATGACACGCGACGATTTGCATAAAATTGGTTTTGATGACGGAAGAATTCGTTGGTTAAGTCAACCACACGTTCCAACTGGATTAATAGAAGATATTACTTGGAATCACGAAACTGCGGTTGCTGTTCTTTCTAAATTTATGGACAGAATTGGAAACGAAGAACTTTGGCTTTTTAAGAAAACAGTTTCTGGCGACAAAGATATTTATGAGTCGGATTTAAGCGCATTTTGCGAAGGCGATGCTGGACAACGTTGTAAAGATGCACTTAGCAAAGCTTGGCAAAATCGTTGTTTAATAGAAATTTCTGACGGAAAGTTCGTTCCTGTTTGGACATATTACGATTCTAAAGCGTGGAAATCGTTAAATGATAGCGAAAAATCTGCGCTAAAAAATTTAATAGAAGCAAAAGAAGCAGAGCAAAATAAACTTTGGGAAACACAATCTTCGGAAATTCTTTCGGCTTTAACAAGTTCTGTAAAAATGATTCCTTGTGGCGAAGATTTAGGTGCAAATCTTCCGTGCCTTCCTAGCGTTATGCAAAAAAATGGAATTCTTGCTTTGCGCGTAAATCGTTGGTGCAGAAAGTGGGAACTTCCAGGAAAACCTTACATTCCGCTTTCGGAACTTCCGTACCTTTCGGTAACAACAACTTCTGTACACGATTCTACAACTGTTCGCCAATGGTGGCAGGAAGATAGAGATGGAGCTAGTTTATTTGTTCGCACAAATCCTTGGGCTTTTGGCGTAGATGGTTTTGACCAAGCAAAAATTAACGAACTTGCAAACGCGCCGTTCAGTCCAGAAATTGCGCAAAGTTATTTAAAAGGCGTTGCAACTTCTAATTCTGTTTGGGTAATAAATCCACTACAAGATTACATTGCAATGGAAAAGAAATATTGGCTTCCAGATTCAAATGCAGAACGCGTAAACGTTCCTGGTTCAGTAAACGAATTTAACTGGACTTACAGAATGCCGTGCGCAGTAGAAGAACTTGCAAAAGATAACAACTTAATAGAAAAAATAAAAAGCGTTGTGGCTTTGCATAAGTAAGATTGAAGAGTAGGTTGAATGTTAAGTTTTAATGCTAACCAATTTTTATTAAACAACAAAAACTTGACTTTTAACCTAGTAATTTTTGGAGGAAATAATGGAAACTTCTTACAACGAATTTCATGTAGGACGCAAAATCCGTGATATTTGTAAATTTGATGAACGTCTTTATTCTTCTAGCGGAAACGTAATTTTAGGAAATATGAGCGCCGTTAGAAAATTTGCAGATAAATTAAACAAATACTTTGAAAGCATAAATCAAAGCGATAAAAAAATTGGTACAGGCTCGCTAAATGCAATGGGGCTTATAGACGAAGTTTTCCATTATGTTTGTATGCTTTTCCGCCGAGATAAACATCTTGATTCATTTAAAAAAGTTCTTTCCGACTTGGAAAGCGCACTTACAAAAGAAGTTGTAGATAAACTTCTTTTAGATTTTACAAATGAATTTCCTCCTGTAGAAGTTTATCAAGGAAAAATAACGGCAGAACAATATTTAGCGAAAGATTGCATAGATACTGGTACTGGCGCAATACGAACAAATCGCGAACAAACACTAGAAGAATTGATTTTGCTTAGACTTGCAAACGAAAATCCTGCGTTTAAGCCATTTTCTGTTTTGTTTAACGATTCGGAATTAGCAAAAAATCCAAATTACGATAAGGCTTGGGCAACAATTCAAAAAACTTTCCAAAATCTTCCAAAGTTTGGACCTTTTAATCACGATTTAATAAATATGCTTCGCGAACCGGTTGTTTTTTCGCCAAAAAGTTTACGAGGCCAACTAGACTATATTATTCAATATTGGGCGGATTTGCTTGGCGACTGGCTTAGAAAACTTTTGCAAGGTTTGGACTTTTTAACAGAAGAAGAAAAAATGTTTATGCATTACAACCCGATTAATGGCGGCGAAGTAGAAATGGACGCCTACAATTATGACGGTTTAATGAAAGAATATGAACGATTCAGTCCAGACCGCGATTGGATGCCTTGCGTAATTTTGATGGCGAAAACCGTTCTTGTTTGGCTAGATCAGCTTTCTAAAAAATACAAACGTTCAATTACTCGCCTTGACCAAATTCCAGACGAAGAACTTGATACTTTGCGCGACGAAGGATTTACGGGGCTTTGGCTTATTGGTTTGTGGACGCGTTCTAATGCTTCTAAACGAATTAAGCAGCTTTGCGGAAATCCAGAGGCGGCGGCTTCGGCATATTCGCTTTACGATTACAACATTGCAGAAAATATTGGCGGTTGGGACGCTTTGGCAAATCTTCGTTCAAGATGTTGGCAACGTGGAATCCGCTTGGCTTCTGATATGGTTCCAAACCACACAGGAATGGATTCTAACTGGGTTGTAAACCGCCCAGATTTGTTTATTCAGCGACGCGATCCGCCTTCTTCTTCGTACACATTCAATGGCGAAAATCTTTCTTGGGATCCGAATGTTGGCGTTTGGTTGGAAGACCATTATTACAATCACACAGACTGTTCGGTTGTTTTTAAGCGCGTTGATTTTAGAAACGGCGACACTCGTTACATTTACCACGGAAACGATGGAACTGGAATGCCTTGGAACGATACAGCGCAGATTGACTTTTTGAATCCAGAAGCGCGCGAAGCGGTTATGCAAGACATTTTGCACGTTGCACGAAACTTCCCGATTATTCGTTTTGATGCGGCAATGGTTCTTGCAAAAAAATCAATTCGTAGACTTTGGTATCCAA
>CAZJOU010000207.1:0-3800 GCA_964547685.1 uncultured Treponema sp.
TGACCTTTTACGCTATTTAGCGTGTTTTCTTAATATAATCTTTGTATTTTATACGTTGCGACTTTTCGGAATCGCTCCGAGATTATTAGGTTGGTACGTTGACAACGTACACTTGCGTTTTATGCCAACGGCAAAAACACAAGATTTTTTTTCTTCTAGGATTTGTCAGTCTGTTCCCGACTGCCACCGTCTTTTTGAACTGTCGCGTCTGAACTTCCGTAGATTTTAGTTCAGTTTTTTATTTGCCGTTCGCTTTCGGAAAAAACGTAAAAGCGATTTATTCCAAAATTGCATTTGTGGACTTTTTTAAGCACTAAATAATTTTAGTTGCTTTTCCTTGTTTAACTTTTTTTAATAAGTCGTTTTTCAACTTTCGGAATTTTTTCTAAAAGTTCGTTTAATTCTAAAATTCGCACGTTTACAAGTGATTTTAATTTTTCTGTGTCTAGCGTGCGATTTTGAATTTCGTTATCAATTTGACTTTGCACGCAATCCGTGTTTAATCCGTAATATTTGCCAAAATACATTTTTTTTGATTGGTCTAAAATCATTGTTTGCTCCTTTAGTTTTTATCTCGCATTTCTTTGCGATAACTATCGCCCTTGAACTCTATAATCATTGAACTTTCTGAAAGTCTATCAATGCCCGCAATTCCTAAATAATCAAAAAAATCTTTTTTGCTCTGATTGCTAATTAAAATTAGTGGTTTCCTTTCGTTATAAAATTCATTGATTATTTGATACAACATATATTGTTCACCTTCTGAATCGCTTGCTCGCCCAATTTCATCAATCACTAAAATATTTTCTTGTACATAATTTTTTAATAAATCTTTTTCAGTAAGTTTTGAATTGAATGATTTTATTTTTCTGAATTCCTCCGTGATTTCCGTTGACATTTTATAAAGTCCGCCTAGTTCTTTTATAATCCCGCACGCTAAATGAGTTTTTCCACTTCCACAATTTCCAATCAAAACTAAAGTCTTAAATGGGTGATTGTGAACAATTCGCACAAATTGCTTTGCAATGCTTAACGCGTTTTTTTGCTCGTCTGTTTCTGTCTTAAATGTTTCTAAACTTTCGCCCCAATATCGATACGGAACCTTTTTTTTATAACGTGCTAACTTTTCATTTTCTATTTCTTTTTTTTCCCACAAAATTACATCTTGCTCGCGTTCTTTTGTGATTGAATTAAAATCAAATCTAATTGCAATCGGAATTTCTTTTGGCGTTTTTATTTCAAAATCCATTTTTTCACCCCTACATTAAACTAAAATATTCTTCTGGAACTTCGCCCTCATTGCCAATTAAATTTTTTGGTTTTCCAAAATTTGAATTTTTGTCTCGAACTTCCCAAGTTCTTATGCACGCTTGCCAATTTTTCATTTTTTGATTTCCAACTTTCCAATCTTTCGATTCGTAAAAATCATAAAATTGATTTGCGTTTATTTTATTGTTTCTCTCTTTGCAATATTCTTTTATTTCTTCAACTGTCGGTTTTTCAAACTTTTTATTTTTAACAGTGCTTTCTGTTTTTTCTGATTGGTTTTCAGATTGATTTATAAAATCATCTGTTTTTTCTGTATTTGTTTTATTTGCATAATATTTTTCATAGCGTTTTTTTGCCGCCTCTTTTCGCTTTTCACTGATTTCTTTATATTTTTCAGTTTCCGCGTCTATGCGTTCTTTTATGCCCTGCCAAACTGTATTTTCAAAAGTTTCTTTTTCGATTGGTGGCTCTTTTCCATAAAGTCCATATTCAATTATATATAGCGTCCAGGTGCTTATAGCGTCTTTTGGTAAATGCTTTATATAACTTTCGTGAAATACAAAACTTTCTTTCATTTTCTTGCTCCTTTTTTATTCCCAGCGATGATTTATAAAAATATCAAGATTTGTTTTTATTAAGCGTTCGTTTCTTTCTTGATATTCTTGAATTTGTTTTTCTAACATTTCAATTTTTGCGTTTTGTTCTTCTTTGCTTTGTTCTAGGTTGACAGTTAAAAACGTAAAACAAAAAAGCGTTATCAAAAACTGAATTACAACTAAAGATAAAATGTTTAATAAAGTTGCTTTCATTTTTTCCGCCTTACTATTTTCTTTTCAAAATGTGGACTTATTCGAACATATCGTCCCTGACGCGTTAATTGTTCGTTAAGTTCTTTTGCTTTTTCTTTTGTTAGTGAACAATGTTTTACAACATACCCGCATAAATCATTGTTCCATTCGCTTATTTTCCAAAACTCTTTTTTTTGTTTTTGTTTTATCAATTGTGCTTTTTTTAACAAACCCACTTTTATTTTTTTGCTCCATATTTTTGAACTTCGCTTGTATAAATCTTTTGACACAAACTAAAAACCTTGCCTTGATTTTTGCTTATATCTAAACTTGCATTGCATTTTAGACTGCATACGTAACCTAGATTTAATTTGTGGTCGATTACAAAATCACCATATTTTGCACGATTTAATTTTGTGTTTCCGATTCTGTGAGCACCTTGCATTTGCCCGTCTTTAAGTGGTTTATTACAAACTTCACAAACCCCGCCACTTGTTGCTAGTGCATATTGTCTTTGCTCTTTTTGTTTTTCTGTCATTTATGCCTCACTTAAAATTATTCCTAAGTCCGCCGCCAAAACGTGCGTTGCTTCAATCAGTTTTGCACAATCGCTAGTGCTACATTCGCTTTCTCTTTGTGGAACAATTTGACCGCCAATCGTTTTATACGGATAGTTCATATTTTCAACCGCTAGCATTTTCACCGCAAATTTCACTGTTTCATAATCGTTCCCTGTTTCATTACAGATTTGCATTATATGACCGTTTAAGTGGTGATTTTGTGATAAAAGTCCAGTTGTGCGAGGTTTCTTTGGTGATTGCAAACTTACTAGCACAAAATCATTATTTTTATCACGACATTTTGAAAGTTCTTTTTTAATTGCTTGCCTTGCCCCTTCGTCTTTTGGAAGTTCAAAAGCAATGTGCCCTTTAAAAAATGCTCGCTTTAATACGTATTGCACCATAAGCCTAAAACCTTTTTAGAAAATCTCATTGTTAGAACTTTCTTGATTTAATCGCTCTTGAACAATTTGCTTGAGTTTTTCAATAAGTTCTTTTGCAGTCAAATTAACTCGCATTGACAAATACGCTTTTACTTCTTCGCTTGAAAATATGCGATTGCCATTTGAATTTTTTGTTGCGCATAGATTTTGAATTTCTTGCTTTTCTGACGGGGTGCTTTCCCCGCCTTTTAACTGTGGTTTGTTTGCTGATTGATTTTTGTTTTGATAAAAATTGTTTTGCTGATTTGTTTGCTGATTTTGATTAGCGTCAACATCTTCATCGCTCGTAATTCCTAGCATTGAACTTAACGCGTAACGCCGTGTATATGTTATGCTCATTCCTAAAGTTTGTGCCGCGTTGTTTTTAGTTCCGCTAATCACTGGTAAAGTTGTAGTATCTTCAAGCCATTCGCCTTTTGTGTTAAAAATCCGCGTGGTTAAAGTTTGCACCCCGTTTTCACTTCCTACAGATTGCAAATATCCGATATTGTGATTTTTCAAAATCGGTTTAATTGTTTTTGTGATTGTGTCTAAGTCTGTATATTTATAGCCGTACGCTTTTGCGTTTTTTGGCATTGTTGGAATTTCTTGCTGAACTTTTATAAGTTCTGATAATAATTCAGTTATGTTTTCGCTTTGTTTCATTTTTGCAATCTCCTAGAATGGGATATCTTCTTGAAAACTCTCATCTTCAAGCGTTGGGTGAAAATCTGTATTTTGATTTGTTGTTTGATTTTGTT
>CAZJOU010000208.1:0-3786 GCA_964547685.1 uncultured Treponema sp.
CCTGCAATGTCTCCGCCATGGAAAGTTGCAACATTTTCATCACCGCTTAAACCGTTTTGTCGATAATAACTGTGGTCGTTTTTTGTGTCGCCATTATAGAATCGGTCTGTAAGAACAAAGTAAACGTTTGCGTTGTCCCAGTCGAATGTGTCTTTAGAAGAATCTACAACTTTACTTGTTAAAGTTGCCTCTTCTGTTGTTTCAAATGGTACCTCCTTGTTACTACTATCTTTACCGATAGTTTTAACGGTTGCAGTAACCTTAATTGATACATCAGCTTCTGTAATTCCTAAATCAGAAAGCGCAAATGTATATGTACCCGCAGTTGTAGACATTGTATAAGAAGTTTCGTTTATAGTAACGTTAGCACTTGTAATTGTGGCGTTTCCATCTGTGTAAGTTATAGAAATAGAACCAGTTGTGCTTACTGTACCACCATTTGCAGGTTTAATTGTTACAGTTGGTGCAACTGGCTCTGGCTTAGTTGTTGGGTCTGAATCATAGTAAGTTCCACTTGTTCCAACAACGCCGTTTGCATCATACCAGAATGTAGCAGTTTTTGTAGTTGCAATTGTTGAGCCGCTGTTCAAAATAAATGAAAACTCTTTGCCTTCTGTATAATAATTGCTTCCATTTTCAATTTTGAACACATACCAACCTGAATTGTAATTTAAATCTGTTGCAGATTCCATTGTTGGTTGACTATTCCACGTGTAGCCCATAAGTTTTGTTGTTTCCAAACCATCTGGTTGCCAAACCCAAATTGTTGGTGCAGTGTCAGCAGAAACGTAGATTTTTACACCATCAAAGTCGTCATCATCTGAACTGCCGTTTCCGCCAGAACTTGCACTAGTTACAGTAACGGTAAGAGTATCTTCTGTTGAACCTGGGTTATAATCTTTAAAAGCAGAACCGTTCCAAACGTATGCACCTGCACTAGAAATAGGTATGTCCGCTGTTTGTGAATTTCCGCTTTTGTTTAGAATAACATTGCTAGAAGTTTGCGAAATTGTGTAAACGTAATAATCGCCCGAAACATTAGAAAGTTGATCTCCTGGCCAAGCAGCTGAATATTCAGGGGAACCACTAGTAGCCCAAGCATAAACATAATTATATCCGCTAGATGTTGGTACATACAAAACAATAGAATCTGTTGGCGCGGTAAATGTTGAACCTTTAGTAAGCGTAACATCTACTGTGCTAGTTTTGCCAGAAACAACTGTTATGCCTTTTGTAGAAACAAGTGTTTTATATGTATCATAAACGTAAACCTTCCAACTTCCTGGATATGCATTTAATGTGGAAGTTGATTTAGAATCGCTAGTTGGTTTTACTTTTTCTGACGCAATATCCGTAACTCGAATTGTGTAACCACTTACGCCAGTTGTGGTAACCTCAACTGTTCCATGAGTAAGAATATAGTTGTCGCTTGAAGTTGTTGTTCCGCTAGAATAATCCGAAGCAATTTTAGAAGCATTTACCAAACTTGCATGAACGTTCGGAATTAATGCTTGTATTGCAGATTTTTCTGTATCGCCATATTCGGAAATATTAACGCTGTTATTTTTAAGCAATGCGTAATAAACATTAGCAATGGCAGTAGATGACCAAGTTACAGAAACTGAGTTTCCGTCGCCCGCTTCTATATCTACCAAAGCGCGCATAACTGCGCCGTCTAAGTTAGACTTTACAGTTACGATGCGGTTTTTTCCAACAGGAATTTTTTCTATAGAAGCAGTTCCTGTTCCGCCAGAAATTGCAATGGTTTCGGAACTTACAATATCTTCCATTCCGTAGCCAGAAACAGTTACAGTTGCTGTTGTTATATCTTGAACATCAAGAGCTCTTGCGGGAACTTCTTTTACCAATTTAAGCGAACCATAACCAGAAGAACTATAAGTTCTATCTTCTAAAGAATTTGTACAACTAGAAAATGCAAAAATACCTAAAAGAATAGAAACAGATATGAACTTGAATATATTTTTATTCATTTATTTTTCCTAATTTTTATAGATTCCAAACGAGTTTTCTTTCGAAAACATCACAACGTCAAGCGCGGGAATGACACGCAACGTAACAAGTTCGGCATGACAACGTTACGTCATTGCGCAAACAAGACGAATATCCGTCATTGCGAGCGAAGCGTGGCAATCTTATCAATGCTTAAAAACTTTTCTAAGATTGCTTTAACACTTCGTGTTTCGCAATGACGTACAGTTTTCATGTGAAATCTACTAATTACTACTACCAAAATCTATATTAATACCACCAGTGCCAGTTTCATCTGTAGAATCGTTAGATTCTACAGAACAGTATTCAGAATCAGAAGTTTTTTGAGTTCCTGTTGCCTTAGACACTGCTGTTACTTGGCAGAAATATGTGCCAGCTTCTGTTGGTGTAAAACTTGCAGAAGTTGCACCAATAGATTGGTCTGGAACATCTGAACTAGACTGACTATCGTGTTTATACCACTGATAAGAAATTGTGGATTCAACATTTGTTGTTGCTGTTACAGAAAGTGTTGTTCCGAGAGTTGCACTACTACCAGACCAATCTGGCGTAATTGTAATAACAATTGTAGATTCAGAAATTGTTATTACATCAGAAGTTGTTGTAGCAGATTTTCCATCAGAAGTTGATTCATTCCAAGCAACAACATAGTAAGTTGTAAACGCATCTGGAGTTACAGATGTTGTGCAAGATGATTCTGTAGAAGTTTCTTCATCTCCAAATGCAGCACCGTTTTTGTACCACTGAACATGCAAAGTTCCAGAACCGCCTGTTATTGTCGCAGAAAGTGCACTTGCAGAACTAATAGAATCATATTTTGCACTACTAGAATTCAAAGTAATAGTTGGAGCAGCCACGTTTGGATTAATAAATGTTATAGAAACTGTGTCTGAATCAACATAGTAATTTGAGTTTTTGCTGTTGCTGACTCTTACATAATATTTTCCATCTGCTGTAGGCGTGTAAGAAGTATCTGTTGCAGCAGAAATTGCAGAACCGTTTTTATACCACTGATATTTAAGACCATCTGAACATTCTGCCACAACAGTAAGAGCATCTGCTGAATCACCAATATTATATTCTGCTCCAACTGGTTGTGTTGTAATTACTGGAGTTACATACGTTGTTGTGCTAGAGCCAACTGTAACAGTAAATGCCAATTTACTCATAGACTTAAGTGTTTGACCTTCTGTTCCGTAATACAATGTGTATTCACAAGTTCTTGTTTTATTTACACCTGTAAGTTCCAAATCCCAACGTTCTCGAGTGTCATTTTTGTTTAGAATACAATCAATGGCTTCTTCGTCTGTAGTTTCGTTATCTACATAAACAACAAGTTTATCTTTATAAGATGAATAATTATCACTTTCCAATTTTAATTTTGGGTTTGAACTTGAATAAGTATAAGAAGTTTTATCCAATGTAATAACAAGTCCATCGCTGCCTCCGCCAGAATCTGTTTCGCAAGACACGAATAATAGCAACGCCGATAATAATGCCAATGGCATTAAAAATACTTTTTTCATTTTTTCCTCCGCAAAGAAAAACTTTTTTAATTTTTTTTCTGGGGGGGGCAAAAACTGTCCGTAAAAGGCGTTTTTAGCCCTCCTTTGTAAATTATAAGAAATTTGGCTTTTCCCGTGCCAAAAGTTGTAAAAAAAGAATGAATTGCAAGTACATATAAATGTGCAGATAAATACTTTTTCTTATACCTATAGTTTAAGGCACTTTTCGTAGATGTCAAATAAATTTTTATTATTAGTAGGAAAAAAAATT
>CAZJOU010000209.1:0-3784 GCA_964547685.1 uncultured Treponema sp.
GTCATTATCGGGCTTGACCCGATAATCTGTTAGTTGTGAAAAATAGATTCCCGTATCAAGCACGGGAATGACACATTAATAATTATGGGAATAACAAAGGTTGTTTTTGTAACCAAATTAAAGGAGCATTGTTTTTTTATTATGGACGGTCAGACAGACAACTTAAAGCCTCTAAATGCAGCAAATCCTGTTGACTTTAAGACGATTTACAATGAAACAATGCAAATGCTGTTTAAAATCTCTTACAGAATTGTAAACGATGAAGAAGCAGCTGAAGATTTGGCTCATGATTCGTTAATTAAAGCCAACGAAAAGCAACTGACTTTTCCCACAATAAACGATGCGAAATTTTGGCTTATTCGCGTAGTAAAAAATGCGTCGCTAAATTACGTAAAGCGCAAGGCGCGCGAAAAAAGAGCGTACGAAAAAGCACTTTACGAAGAAACTCGCGTTTTTCATTCTGGGGAAACAGAACTTTTAGAAAAAGAAACTATAAAAACTGCGCAAGATGCTTTAAATAAACTGCCTCCAAAGCTAAGGGAAGTTGTTGTACTTGCAGAGTACGGCGACTTAAATTACAAAGAAATTGGTAAAATTGTAGGCATTACGGAAGGCAACGTAAAAGTTCGCATTTTCCGCGCTCGCAAATTACTAGAAGAAATGTTAGGAGCTGAAAATGTATTCTTGCCCAACTGATGATATTCATTCAATTTATCTTGATAATGAACTTCCTTTAAATTTTGTAAAGGAATACGAAACTCATATTGAATCTTGTCCAAAATGCAAGGCTAAACTTGACGCTCTTCGCAAAATAAAAAGCGCATTTAAAAAAGACAGTAAAACGATTCAACTAGACAAGCAATTTATGGAACAAAGCTTTGAACGGTTGCAAACAAAGTTGCGCTATTCAAAAAATACCGAAAATGTTCACGAATTTCCGGTTAGCGAAAAAACTGTTCGTTGGGGAATGGCTGCGGCCGCCGCTGTTATTATTGCGGCAATTCTTCCTGTTACTGTTTCTAATGCAACAAAAGCAAGTTCCGCTCAAAGTGCAAATGTAGCATCAATTACTCCGGTTACGCGTCCACAAAGTGAACCAATAAATCAAAATGTTGTTGTAAACGGAAATTTATACAATAATTTAGCGCAAACTGTAGGAACAAGAAACATTTCTAACTCTGCGCTAACAAATGTAGACGTTCTTAGACCAGAATTTGATGATAAAAAAATTCATATAAATATTACAGTTCCAGGAATTGATGACGAAAATCAGCAGACAATCGAAATCAATCTTCCAAAGGACTTAAATGAAGGTCAGATAGATTGGATTCGTCATCGTCGTTAAATTATTTTTTTAGAAAATCTCCTATTGTAAGAACTCTTTTTTGGATTGCTTTGCTTTTAGTTCTTACTATAGTTTCGCTATTTTTTGGTTTTCACGTAAACCAAAAGCCTGTAATTTATTCAATAAATCCTCCTGTTGGCTCGCCCGGAGATTTAGTTGTTATAAATGGCAAAGATTTTGGAAATACGCGCGAAACAAATTATGTAGAATTTGGCGGTTCAAAACTTACTTCTTCTTCTTATATTTCTTGGACAGATTCTGAAATAAAAGTTGTTCTTCCAGCAAATGTAAAAGATGGACTTGTTGTTGTTGGAACAAAAAAAAATCGTTCTAAACCAGCATTCTTTGCAAATGCAACCGCCGCTCCTGTTGCTGTAACACAAAATCCACAAACAACTGCGCCTTTAATTACAAGCGTTATGCCAGAAAAAATTACAGTTGGTTCGTTAATTACAATTTCTGGCGTAAATTTTGGAAATTCAAAAGAAAATTCAAAAGTTTATTTTTCCGCAGACAGAGAAACCGCTGTTATTCGCGACGAAAAAACGCTAAATTCTGCAGAAGATTTGTCGTACATTGCTGCAAACGAAGACGATTTTAATTACGAATATTGGTCAGACAACGAAATTAGACTTTATGTTCCAGACGGCGCAACTAGCGGAAATATGTTTGTTATAACGAACAAAGGTCAATCTGCAATGCGTTCTGTAGAAATTGACAAAAAAACTGGCGCAAAAAGTTTTATAAATCCAAAAACTTATGTAATTCAAGTTTCTGTTGATATTGATGACACTGCTGGCGATAGAGATTCTCAGATAATTTTGCGTTGTCCTCGCCCATTTATGTCGGCTGCGCAACCAATTGTTACACTTTCTGAATGTTCGCCAGAACCAATAATTTACGATTTTCAGCATACAATGATTCATCAAACTAGTGGCGCACGTGGAAGCGGAAAAACAAAATTTAAGCAAAATTTTGCAATTACAACTTACGACACAAGAACAGAAATTAATCCTTCTGCTATTAAAAATTCTTCGGAAATAAATAAAAATTTGCTTTCTGTAGCAACAAAAGCAGATAGGTGCGTTCCATCTGATGACAAAGATGTAATTGCACTTGCAAAGCAAATTGCAAAAGGCGAAAAAAATCCATATACAGTTGCTGCCTTAACGTACAATTATATGCTTAGCGAATATGTTATTTTGCAAGATTTACGAAAAGGAAACATTTCCCCGGTTGATTTAATTCGAACAAAACGCGGAGACGCTTACGACTTTGCAATTATTTTTACTGCTTTGCTTAGAGCAAACGGAATTGCGGCACTTCCAGATAGCGGAATTCTTGTAGAAAAAGACTTAAAAACAAGAGCGCATTGGTGGACAGAATTTTTTATTCCAGATTTTGGTTGGTTTCCTGTAGACATTGCACTTGCTAGCGGGCTAAAATACGAACCGTGGCAAAAAGATATTGTTCCGCACGAATTTTATTTTGGAAACCTTGACGGACAACACATTCTTTTTAGCCGAGGTTGGAACGAATTTAAGCCTAGCGCGCCAAATAACAAAACAGTTTCTAGACCGCGTAGTTATTCTTTACAATCTATTTGGGAAGAAGCTAGCGGAAAAACTATAAAATACAGTTCATATTGGTCAAATCCAACAGTTATAGGAGTTTACTAATGACAAAAGTATTATCAGTTGGTGGTTCAATTGTTGTTCCGAATCAGCCAGATACAGAATTTTTAAGCAAATTTGTTTCTATGATAAAAGATTGGCTTAACGAAGATGCAAGCCGAAAATTGATTTTAGTTGTTGGTGGTGGTGCGCCTGCGCGAGTTTATCAAAATGCTTATGCGGAAGTTTCTAAAAATGTAGGAACAAATTCTGCAAACGATGCTGCCGACTGGATTGGAATTATGGCAACTAGACTTAATGCACAACTTGTAAAAGCGTGTTTCGGCGATTTATGCAAAAACGATGTAGTTTACGATCCAACTGCGCCAATTGATTTTAAAGGTCGCGTTCTTCTTGCAGCAGGTTGGCACCCGGGATTTTCTACAGATAACGATGCAGTTTTGCTTGCAGAAAAACACGATGCAAAAACTGTTGTAAATCTTTCGAATATTGAAAAAGTTTACACAGACGACCCAAAGAAAAATCCGGACGCAAAGCCTATTGACGAAATTTCTTGGAAAGATTTTAGAAAAATGGTTGGAAACGATTGGGTTCCGGGAAAAAATTGTCCGTTTGACCCAATTGCTTCTAAAAAAGCGGACGAGTGCAAAATGACTGTAATTTGCGCAAGTGGAAAAAACATAGAAAATATCCGCGCAATTCTAAATGATGAAAAATTTGTTGGAACAAAAATAGGTTAGCAGGCGTTGCGGGCGGCGTTTGAGCCCGCACGGTGGGTAGCACGCAACGAAGTGCGGGCGTAGGG
>CAZJOU010000210.1:0-3765 GCA_964547685.1 uncultured Treponema sp.
AATAGAAAAAAATATAAAAAATATGCGAAAATTCAATTAAAAAAACGCTGGGTAATTCCAGTTATTGCTTCGCTAATTTACTGCATAGTGCGCGCCATTATAAATGCGCCAGAAGTTTACAATCTTGTAACAAATACTTCTGAATTTTCTAACGAAACAGCAAATCTTGCGTCAGAAATATGTGATGTTATTTCAATTTGTATTCTTTTTATAATTGCTTTTGCAGAATGTAATCTTTATATAAAAATGTCGCGAAGTCCGCAAAAAATAACTTTTGGCGACTTTACCGAAGGATTTAGTAAATGGCTTCGCGGTATTTTATGCGGCCTTTGGGAAGGACTTTGGACTTGTTTATGGCTTTTCCTTTTTATTATTCCAGGATTTGTAAAACATTATTCATATTGTATGACAAAATTTGTTGCGCTTGAATATCCAAATCTTTCTGTTTTTAAGGCTATGAAAATTAGCATAGAAATTACGCGTGGCCACAAAGCAGATATTTTTATAACAGATTTAAGTTTTATCGGATGGTTTTTACTTGGCTTTATAACTTGTGGAATTGGATTTTTATGGATTCGTCCATATTATCTTATGACTATGACAAATGTTTACCATGCACTTTTAACAGAAGCTGTAGAAACAAAACGCATAAAACCAGAAGATCTTACAGAGGACTAAATGAAAAATAAAAAACAAAAAGCCGGACTTGTTATATTTATAATCATAATCATTTTTGCAATTCTTTGCGGAATTTTTAGACTTTTAAATTCAAAAAATTCTAACAAAAATGAATTACCAGTAAATCAAAAAATAGTTTTTGGAAAAACTTCTAAAGATTATGTTGCCGCTCTTTACATAGAAGGCGTAATTCAAGAAGCAAATCAAACTTACAATCAAAAGTGGCTTTTAAACACAATAAGTACGCTAAAAAACGATAAAAAAAACAAAGGAATTGCAATTTTTATAAACTCGCCGGGCGGAACTGTTTATGAAGCAGACGAAGCGTATTTAGCATTACAAGATTATAAAACTTCTGGAAAGCCAATTTACGTTTATCAAGGAAAACTTGCGGCTTCTGGTGGATACTACATTTCTTGCGCAGCAAAAAAAATTTACGCAAATCGAAATACATTAACTGGCTCTATTGGCGTAATTTCTGGAAGTTCCTACGATTTAACAGGGCTTTTTGAAAAAATCGGAATAAAATCAGAAACAATTCATTCTGGAAAGAACAAAAATATGTTTAATGCAAATGAACCAGTAACAGATGAACAGCGAAAAATTATGCAGTCAATTTCTGATGAATGTTACGAACAGTTTGCAGGAATTGTAGCAATGAGCCGAAATATTCCAATAAATGATGTAAGAGTTCTTGCCGACGGAAGAATTTATACAGCAAATCAAGCGTTAAAAAATGGGCTTATAGACAACATTGATTCTTGGGAAAATATGCTAAAAGCAATGTCGGAAAATGAATTTGGCGGAAAACAATATAAAACTGTAGATTTTAAGTACGAAAAAGAAAAAAATCTTTACCAAATTTTAATGGAAAAAACATTTTCTACGGTTCCAGCCGCAAAACTTATAGACGACATTGCGCAAAAAACAGAAATTCAATATCCAGCGTATCTTTACGAAAATTAAATTGCATTTCTAAAAAATCTATAACTTTTTTTAAACTTTTTTTGTGATTTATTTCCGTTTTGTGATTTTTTTTGCGATATAAATAGTATGAACACAAAAATTTTTATGCTATTTTTTAGCGCACTTTTTTGCGCAATTTGCAATTCTTGCGCAAACGATGTTGTTTATTCAAAAAATATTTTGCTTCCAGAATGGCCGCCGGAAAACTGTAAAAATTGGCCACCACTAGAATCTTGGAAAATAACAATTACATGCGCAAACAGTTCAAAATTGCTAGAAGTTCCAGCTGAAAAAAAATCATTTTTGCTAGAAATTTCAAAAGAAGAAAGTTTTTTTCCAGTTTCTATTATTGTGCAACCAAAAACTTTTGGAATTAACTTTTTTGAACCTGCCGGAATGATTTTTCCTTACGAAAAAAATATTTCTTGGCAATCTGGCTTTTCTTCCGAAATTCTAAAAAAAATCTATCTTAATTTAACAATTTCAAATTCTAAAGAAAATGTTGAAAATTTTGTTTCAAAGTTCAACTGGAAAAAATTTTCTGAATCAATAAAACAAAAAGAAGAATCAGCAAAAACTTTTTATAATCCGTGGCTATTAAACGAAGAAGAAATCTTAAAATCAATAAGTCAAGAAAGTTTTTCTGCTTCACTTTTAAATGTAAAAAAGTGCAAAAATTTTTCTTCTTCTACTCTTTTTAACCAAAATGAAGAAAATCAAACTTTTCATTCCTACATTCCGCAAAATTTTTCTAGCAATTCAGATTTAGTTCTTTCTACGCAAAAAATAAATCAGTTTTTTTTATATAAAAATAATTTTAACAACGTCGAAATTTCTAAAAATTCCGAAGAATCTGAATATTCTGAATCAAAAATAATATGCGTTTATGTAAATCAAGATTCAACTTTTTTGCTTGCGGTAAATTCTTTACCGTTATAAACTTTAAATATGAAACATTTTTTTGCAAAACTTGCTGCAATCGCTATTATTTTTACAATTTTTACAATGTTCGTTTCTTGCGGAAAATCTAAATCAAAAGAAACTAAAATATTAACGCCAGAAATAAAATCTAATCATAATTGGTATTATTTTTTTAATGACAATTTTTACAAAACAGAAAAAATTTCCTTAATTCCAGCCGTTCCATTTAAACCTTGGACAGAAGCTGTTAGAATTTCTTCTGCATCTGTTCAAAGCACAAATAATTCAACACCAAACGGTTTTGCAGTTGTAAATAGAACTGGAATTTTAAAATTTAACAAAAATGAAATAAATCTTGTGCAAGATAAAGAAATTTTTTCAAATTCAACGGCTGGAAATCTTGTTTTTTATAATGAAACGCCGATTTTTTCTGTTTACAAAAGCACTTTTTTTAATAATCAAAAAATTTTACCAGGTGCGCCACACAGTTTTTTAATTCAATTTAATACAGAACAAAATATTTGCTATCCAATTCTTACAATAGAAAATTTGGAACTTCCTTCTACTTCGGAAATAACTGATTTTATTTGGGACGGACAATATTGGACTTGCTCTGTAAAAAATGCTGGAAATGAAAACGAAAAAATTGAATTTTCGTATATAACGTTCCAACCAAAAGAGGCTATAACTTCGATTTATCCGGCAACTGCAAAAAATTCTATTTTTATAACGCAAACTTCGGTAGATGACTTTAGAAAAGCAAAAGAAGAAAAAGATTTTACAAAAGCTCCAGAAAGAATAAAAAAACTACTTTCTTCGTTGCCTTCGTCGTTGCAATTTTCTGTAACAGTTTACACTGCCGGAGGGCACAGTCCGCGAACTTTTAGCAAAAAAAATCAAAACGAAAATTCCGCAGTTAACGCTTATGCAATTTTAAGCGACACTTGGGCCGCTTGTCTTTTTTCTGACGGAACTATTTATATGAACGGCGCGCTTTACGAAAATAGAATTCTAAGAAACGGAAAAACAATTGGAATGAAACTTCCGAAACTTCCTTCTGGATTTTTGTATGGAAATTTTGTAATTTCGGGAACAACGCTTTACGCCTCTTGGGAAGAAACATCGTTTTACAAAACAGCCAGAAGCGGATTTATTTCTGTAGATTTAAATGAAGTTTTATATAAAAATAACTAAAGGAGC
>CAZJOU010000211.1:0-3754 GCA_964547685.1 uncultured Treponema sp.
ATGGTATAAGTTTTTACTTCACTTGAAGAAGTGCTTGTGCTGCACCCCCCCCCATCACGATTTCAAACAATGCTATTGCAATCATAGCAAACATAGAAAATTTGTTTTTCATAATGTCGTCCTCATCTATTTTATTTTCTTATATTAACACAAAATATTCGATTTGCAAAAAAAAACACGGAATTCTGTACATAGGAGCTTGTACTAAAGAATTCCGTGATAAAAGCGGGAACTTTTTTATTATTATGGATTTAAGAAAAAGCCTGTTGTACACAAAAAAAAGCATGTAATTCTTTTTCTGAATCGGCAATATTGAAATATTTTTTTTCTTCAACGATTTGTTCAGTTCGAATGACATATTTAACAATTCATAATTAGTAATTTATGTTTTCAAAAATTTATAATAATTGAAAAACTTTTACGGCTACGTTATAATCTAAAAAATTATAAATGGAGTTCTGTAAGTTATGTTAAAAGGTCGGCATTTAATAGAGCCAGGAGATTTAACAGTTTCTGAAATTGACGAAATTATTTCTTTGGCTGAACAGATGACAGTTGATCCAAATTCTTTTCAAGATGTGTGTCGCGGGAAAATTCTTGCGACACTTTTTTTTGAGCCAAGCACAAGAACGCGTCTTTCGTTCGAAGCGGCAATGCTACATTTAGGTGGAACTGTAGAAGGTTTTGCAGATGCTTCGTACACATCTTCTACAAAAGGCGAAACTTTAGCAGATACAATTCGCGTAGTTTCTTCTTATGTAGATGTTATTGCAATGCGAAATCCAAAAGAAGGTGCGGCTCTTTTAGCAAGCAAATATTCAGAAGTTCCAATTATAAACGCTGGCGACGGCGGACATAGTCACCCAACGCAAACATTAACAGATTTAGTTACAATTCGCAGACTTTTAGGCGACTATCAAGGGCTTACGGTTGGTTTTTGCGGCGACTTAAAATTTGGCCGCACAGTTCATAGTCTTACGCAAGCATTAAGCCGTTACAAAGGAAATAAGTTTGTTTTTATAAGTCCGCAAGAATTGCGACTTCCAGAATATATGATTGAACAACTTGACGAAAAAAATATTCCTTATACGGTTGCGGAACGTCTAGAAGATGTTATTGGCGAACTTGACGTTTTATATATGACCCGCGTTCAAAAAGAACGATTTTTTAACGAACAAGATTATCTTCGCTTAAAAGACAGTTATATTTTGGATAAAGAAAAAATGAAACTTGCTAAAGAGCGAATGTTCGTTTTGCATCCACTTCCGCGCGTAAACGAAATTTCGCCAGAAGTAGATGACGACCCGCGCGCTGCATATTTTAAGCAAGTAAAATTTGGAATGTACGCAAGAATGGCATTAATAGCAAAACTTACTGGCGCACTTTAAGGAGTAGTGTAAAATGTTAAATATAGATTCAATAAAAAACGGACTTGTAATTGACCATATTCGCGCCGGTTCTGGTTGGCGAATTTTTCAGTGGCTTGGATTAGACAAATCTTCTTTTTGCTCTGCTTTAATTATGAACGCTCCTTCCAAAAAAACTGGCAAAAAAGACATTATAAAAATAGAAAACGTAATGGATATAGATTTTTCTGTTCTTGGATTTATTGACCCAAATATTAGCGTAAATGTAATTCAAAACGAAAAAATTGTGCGAAAAATAAAAATGGAACTTCCTTCTAGAATTCAAAACGTATTTAAATGCAAAAATCCTAGGTGCATAACTGTTACAGAAGATTACGTAAAACCAACTTTTCTTCTTGTAGACAAAGCAAAGGGACTTTATCGTTGCGAATATTGCGACACAATGTATAAAGCCGGAGAAGACGGAACTGTAGAGGAAAAAGTATAATGCCAAAAACATTGCTTATATATAACGCTATGCTTCTAGACGAAGAACTTGATTCTCCTGGAGCAATTTTAGCAGTAGATGGAAAAATTCGCGCTGTTTATCAAGGTTATTTTACAGATTCAAAAACTGTAGTAGAACTTGCAAAATCTGTTTTAAAAGAAGACGGTAATAATAGCGAAGAAAGTATAGAACTTTATGATGCAAAAGGACTTACTTTAACGCCAAGTTTTATAGATATGCACGTTCATTTGCGAGACCCTGGATTTACTCAAAAAGAAGATTTGGAAAGTGGCTTAAAAGCGGCTATTGCTGGCGGTTACGGAACTGTTGTTGCAATGCCAAATACAAATCCTGTAATTTCTACTGGCGAACAAGCACGAGAAATTCGAAAAAGAGCGGCTGAACTTGGTTTTGCAAATATGTTTCAAGTTTGTTCAATTACTAAAAATTTTGAAGGAACAGATGTTAGTCATTTACTTGGATTGAACAAAGAAGAAGTTCCTGTAATTTCTGAAGATGGAAAAGAAGTTGCTTCTAGCGCAATAATGTTAAAAGCAATGCGCGTTGCCGGAAGCAAAGGAATGATTGTTTCTTGTCATTGCGAAGATCCAGATTTGGCGGCGGCTGCACGTCCTTTAAGAAAAAATGCGCTTGAAATTATGAAAAAATATAAACTTCCAGCTTGGGGCGGTTCTAAAGACGAAAAAAATATTCCAAGAGTTGCGTTAGAAGATATAGAAGATAATTTAGAAGAAGCAAATGAACTTTTAGAACTTGCGGAAGATATTGCAACAGAGCGAAATATAACTTTAGCAAAAAAAGCTGGTTGTCATATTCATTTGTGTCACGTAAGCACAGCAAAGTCTATTGATTATGTGCGTAAAGCAAAACAAGAATTAAAAGAAGAAAAAGAAGATTTTTATATGGATTTGGCAGATACTGCTTATGATGATTATTTAGACGAAAAACCTTTTGAAGCCTATGACGAAATGGAAGATTTTTCTGTAACTTGCGAAGTAACTCCACATCATATTGCACTTTGTAGCGAATCTGGTTCAAATATACGCGCGCTTGTAAATCCACCATTAAGGTCCGAAGATGATAGAATTGCACTTTTAACTGCAATTCGCGATGGAACTGTAGATTGCATTGCAACTGACCATGCGCCACATACTTTTGAAGATAAAGCAGAAGGCGCTCCGGGATTTTCTGGAATAGAAACAAGTTATGGAGTTTGCAATACCGTACTTGTGCAAGGTGGGCAAATTTCTTCTAAAAAACTTTCGCAATTAATGTCTGCAAATCCGGCTAGGCTTTTGAACATAAAAAAAGGCTTATTAAAAATAGGTTACGATGCAGACTTAACTATTGTAAATCCAGAAGAACAGTGGAAAGTTGATCCAAAACTTTTTTATAGCAAAGGAAAAGCAACTCCATTTGAAGGAAAAACTTTGTTCGGAAAAGTAAAAACTGTTTTTATAAACGGCAGACGCGTTTTTGAATCGTAGTTTTGAAGGGCGGACAACCGCCCTACGCCTCAAACCTTCGGTTTTCGTCTACCCACCGTGCGGGGACACCCCGCAACGCCCCGTCAATTAAGCAATCTATTGTTGTAATTTTCATTAAAAGCAAGTGCTTTCGAAATGGAATAGTCCTGCTGTGGCTTCTAGTGTTACACTAGAAAAAATGGTTGCACTTAGCAAATTATTTCTTTTTACTTTTTCATTTCTTAGACTTTTTTATTGGTTTTGCTAATCTTTTGTCCATTCTTTGCTTCGCCCTTTGCAAACATCCTGTTTGCAGATGTAAGCAATTCTGATTAATACATTTGCTGAATAAGCACAGAACCCTTTAAAGAGCAAAGAAAAAATTGACATCGTGTCAATTTTTTCTTACGCTT
>CAZJOU010000212.1:0-3721 GCA_964547685.1 uncultured Treponema sp.
AAATCAATGTAAAATTTTTTGTTCAATCTGCAAAAAACTGCAAAAAAAGTTTGTTAAATGTGAATAAATTTTCTTGACAGAAAACATAACTGTAAATAAACTTAACAGTATGGATTTGAGAACTGTATTAACAACTGATACTGTAAACCTTCACTTGAAGGGAACTACAAAAGAAGAAATTATTGACGAAATGATTGACATCCTTGTTAAGGCCGGCAAAGTTACAAATAAAGCAGAAGCCAAAGCGGTTGTTTTAGACCGTGAACGCAAGATGTCTACTGGAATGAAACATGGAATCGCAATTCCACATGGAAAAACAGATTCTGTAAGCGACCTTGTTGCTTGCATTGGAATTTCTGATAATCCTGTTGATTTTGATTCTTTGGATCAAGAACCTTGCAGAATTTTTATTATGACGTTGTCTCCTGTAAACAAAACTGGACCACATCTTCAGTTTCTTGCAGAAGTAAGCCTTCTTTTTAAGAGCGCAGAAAAACGTCAGCAAATTTTAAATACTCAGGATAAAGCGGAAGTTATAAAGATTTTAACAGAATAGTTTTAATCTATTTAATAATTTACAAAAAGGCCTTTGCATTTGGATTTTCCTGATGTAAAAGGTCTTTTTTTTGTTGCAAAGCAAAATTGCGTTCTTAAAAGCCAAATCAACTTAAAAATCAACCTAAAGAGGATATTATGAAATTTGACCCACTAGTTAAAGTTCAAAACAATAAAATTTACAAAATTGCAGATAATTCTGAACTTAGCACAGAAAACTTAAATATTGTAAAAGTTGACTCTGACAATGTAAAAAATGCTAAAATTCCAGAAAAAAATATTTTAACCGCAGTTGTTTGTCCTTGGTCAAAAATTGAACTTGGTAAAATAGGCGAAGAAAATTATAACGAAGAACTGCTTGCAGCGTTACGCGAATACTTAAAATCTTTAGAAAACGCAGGTTGTTTTGCTTTTATTGTTCCACAAGCAGAAAAATCTTTTAATGGCGAAAATGCAGCAGACGAAGCAGACAATTTTATAAAAGCCTTTGTTCATACAGCGCGCAGAATAAAAGATTGCACAAGCGTTTTAGGCTTTGCTATTGCTACAGAACTTATGGAAAAAGATTCTGGCAAAAAATTAGACGAAAATAGTTGGAGCCAATGGTTCATTAACGAAATGAACGTAAAACACGCACATTACGTTTATTTCGCTGGAAAATCAAATATCAAAAAATTTGGACTTACTACAAAAACTTGCACAAACGAACTAGCTTTGTATTAAATCGCAATAAAACGCACTAAATGCGAAAAACCGTAATATTTGCAAAGCCTTCAAAAATAAAGTGAAAATTTCTTAAAAAATTACTATTTTTCTCTTGACTTATCTAAAAAATTATTTCATATTTAACACCGAGAGATGAGTAAAAGACTTTTTTTAGGAGTTTGAATTGACTACTCAAATTGAAACTTCTGGCTTTAAAAACTCATGTCGCAATTCTTTAATATTTTGTAGCCTATTGCTTATTGTTGCGATAGTGGTAGCTATTGTATTGCCAGCAAAAAACAAAGAAGACTCTATTCCAGTTGTAAAAGCCACAACAGAAACAGAAGATGAAGTTGTTGCAGATTTTAATAATCTTATAGAAGAAGCAGGTTTTACAACTACAAAAATTCAATCCGGAGACACTGGACTTTCTCTTTATAGACAGCCTAATTCGCGCGCCGCTGTAGAATGGTTTTATTTACACGTTACAGGTAGTCGCGAAACAGCACTTGCAATTCTAGAAGAAGCCGAAAAAAATGATATTCCGCTTTCTTTAGCATTTGCGCTTGCTTACACAGAAAGTCATTACAATGTAAATGCAGTTAATAAAAACAAAAACTCGTCTATTGATAGAGGTTTGTTTCAGCTAAATAACAAATCTTTTCCGCAGCTTAGCGAAGAAGATTTCTTTAATCCTGCTGTAAGCGCAAAATATGGAATGAGCCATTTGCGCTATTGCTTAAATGTTGCAGGAAACGAAGTTTCTGCTTTAGCAATGTACAATGCAGGAACAAACAAAGTGCGTGCAAATAACACTCCGCAAACAACGTTAAATTACGTTGGAAAAATTATGGCTTATCAAGACAAGCTAGAAAAGCTTTTTGCAGACGAAGTGCTTTCGTACTACGAAACAACACGCCCGGTTACAGGAATTTCCGTTGCTTTTTTAGGCAACCGACGCTTTGACCATTAAGAGAGACTCTAAAAACTTCAGTTTTTAGAGTCAACTTTGAAAATGCGATGTTCTCTCCTCGTGCTATTTTAACGAGTTAGAACTCGTAGGCAACTCGAAAAAAAACAAGTTTTCAAGTTTTTCGAGTTGCTCCTAAATTAGTCCTCCTTATTTTAAGCCCGACCGTTTTCCCATTCTTTACCCGGTCGGGCTTTTTTTTCTTTAAAATAAATTGTAGAAATAGTATATTTTATATATGAACATTGAAAAAAAGAAATTACTTCCTTTTATCCTAACATTTGCAATTATAATTGCAGATCAACTTACCAAATTTTTGGTTGAACGTTATATTCCTTTGGACTTTGCAAACGGCCGAATAGGAATTGGTCCTGCATTTTTTGGTGATTTTTTAAGAATTATAAGAGTTTACAATACTGGCGTTGCCTTTAGTTTAGGCGATTCACTTCCACTTGTTTTGCGACGTTTAAGTTTTGGACTAATTCCGCTTGTTGTTATGATTTTAGTAATTGTTGTTTATTTTAGAAACAAAGATTTTACAACTTTTCAACGTTGGGCAATTTGTGGAATTCTTGGTGGCGGATTTGGAAATCTTATAGACAGATTTTTTAGAGAACGCGGAGTTGTAGATTTTATTGACGTTAAATTTTACGGGCTTTTTGGTTTAGAACGCTGGCCAACTTTTAATGTTGCAGACGCAGCAGTTGTTGTTTGCGGAATTATGCTTGTTGTGTCATTTATCTGTTCAATAGTAAAAGAAGAAAAAAATAAATCAACAGGAAAATAAAATGAACAAAATTGGAATAATTGGTGCAATGGACGTAGAAATTGAAATTCTTCGCGCAGAAATGGAAAAAAATGGAAGCTTAAAACAAACAAAAGCGGGAAATCTTATTTTTAACGAAGGAAATCTTTTCGAAAAAAATGTTGTTGTTGTAAAAAGCGGAGTTGGAAAAGTAAATGCTGCTCTTTGTGCGCAACGTCTTGCTATTCAATTTAATGTAGACGCAATTATAAATACAGGAATTGCCGGCGGAATGTTAAAAGATTTGCACATTCACGATATGGTTGTTTCTACAGATGCGGTTTATCACGATATGGACGCAACTGCTTTTGGTTACAAAATGACAGAAATTCCGCAAATGAAAGTTTCTGTATTTAAGGCGGACAAAAAATTAATAGAAGCGGCAAAAATTGCATTTAGCAAATCGGAAAGTGCAAAAAATTACAAATTAGTAGAAGGACGAGTTGCAAGTGGCGACCAATTTATTGCTTCTGCTGAGCAAAAAAAACGAATAGAAGAAATTTGTGCTCCTGCTTGCGTAGAAATGGAAGGCGCGGCAATAGCGCACGCTGCGTATTTAAATAACGTTCCTTTTGTAATTTTGCGTTGCATTTCTGATAACGCAGACGCAAGTTACGAAAGCACTTATTCTTTTAACGAAAAAATTGCAGCAGAAGAATGTGCCGCAGTTGTATTAAAAATGATTA
>CAZJOU010000213.1:0-3711 GCA_964547685.1 uncultured Treponema sp.
TCTGTAAAAGCCACCATCAACAAGAATCGCTGTTTTTTTCATAAAACCTCCAAAATAAAAAAAAGACCGTGTAATCTGGAGACATCCCCTATACTGGGAGCTCTGTTCATTACCGGTCTGTTCAACCATAGGTAGTTCCTATGCAATAACTAATATAGCATGAACAGAGCGGAAAGTCAAATAGACTTGCTAAGACTTATATAGACTTACCATAAACTCTCCAAGTTTTCTGGTAAAACCAGATTGTATTTTGAATTAAGTTTTCCGCCTTTCGTTATTTCTCTTATGCCAGAACCTAAATCAATTTTTTGTGTATTCAGACGAGAAAAACACTGGTGCTCGCATAAGCCTGCAAAACATAGCAAAAGACGTTTTGATTTTATTGATTTACAGTTCTCCAAAAGATTCTGCATTTTTGCTGGTCTTATGCTTGTTAAAAGTTACGCAAGCTCAAAGGTCTCCTGAACCGAAACATAGTTTGGAACTTGATGCAATACTTCAAGCAAAGCCCTGTCTTCTGAGAAAACAAGAACTTCAGTTTTGTATTAAAATTAGACCTATTTTGCATAATATTAGGACAAAATTAAAATATTAGCAATTTTTTTCTTGAATCTTTATTTTTTTCGTAAATCAAATAAACGTAGAATGGAATATATGCTTTTAAAAATAAAAATGTTATGTCGCCTTTGAGTTCAAAAAGCATAAACTGGACAAATATTAAAAATGTTAAAAATCCTGCCCCTTTTTTACGGTTTGCTTTTAATGATTGGTATAGGAAAAACAAGAAAAATGCGATCAAGGAATAAAGCAATATGCAGTAAAAAAAGCCGCCAAACAGAATATTTCTCATAAAGCCGACATCCGTATGACCATAATAACCAGTTCCATCAATACCAATCCAATGTCCGTCTCCTATTGCGAGGGTTTTGTCAGATGGTGAAAAATTCTTGTACATATTTCCAAGATCATTCGTGCTTGCAGATTCAAATTTTCCTTTTTTTATAAAATTGAAAACAGGCTCCAAAAGCCAGTCTATAAATGGTTGAATATCTGGGATTGTAAAATATAAAATAAAGCCAATTAGAATAAGAACTGCAACTATCAGAATATAGAATCTTAATAATTTTGGTCTTTTATGAAAGAATAAGTAAAACGCTAACATTCCACAAACAAAAAGTGAAACAACAAAACCAATTCTGCCGTAGAAAAAACTTCCAATTATAAAAACTACTGAATAAAATCTGCATTTCTTTAAAGATATTTTTTTATTAAGAAAAAGATAGCTCATAATCACACTTGCCGCGGAAACCATAAAAGCACAGCCAAATCCACTGAATCCTGCAAAACCGAACCGAGTGATATATTCTACAAAGTCTGAAAAATCTTTTTCACCAAAATCAACAATTAACGACTGCCATAGCGTTTTTAACGGCGGAATAGTTATGAATGCAATAGTTCCAAAAATATAAAATGCAACTGATTTTATGTAAATTATTTCAAAATCCTCATAAATATGACCATGATTTCTTTCATATTTCCAGATGCAAAAAACAGATAGAGAAGCACAAAGTCCAACAAAAAGGCGGACAAAATAATTTAAATATTGAAAATCTAGTGAATAAGAAAAAAGCATCACTAGAAAAATGCTGATAAAATATAATAAAAACAATTTTGCATATGAGCCGAAATTTCTGCCATAGCGAAATCCTTTTTGCAAGGCAAAAAAAATCGGCAAAAGAGCAATTCCATAGTAAAAAGCCTTGTGAATTGGCGTTATTACCGCAAAATAAAACGGATTGTTCACATAGGTAAAGAGTATCATTAAAAGAAAGGCTGAAAATTTTCTGTTTAAAATCATTTTTAATCCTTTTCTTTATGATTAGAAATGTTGACTTGAAAGAAGTCGCATAGTTTTCTTTCAATATTTTCTTGATAAAACTGTTTTACAAACTCGTTGGCATTTTTTACAAGTTCAGACCTTGCTTCATTATTTGTAAGAATTTTCTGCATTGCATTTGACATCTGCTCAGAATTTCCAATTTCAACAATTTCTGTGTTTTTGCCGTTTTCTGAAATTTCTTTTGCTCCTGTTATGTAGTTTGTAACAATTTCAGGACATGACAAAGACATTGCCTCTATTACAGAAACACCGAAGCCTTCAGTTTTGGAACTTAAGATATTAATCGAAGCGTTTTTCATCCACCTATAAGGATTTTTATCAAAGCCAGCAAGAATTATGTTTTTTTGCAATGTTTTAGGAACTTTTTCATTGATATACGAAACGAGCTTTCCTTTGTCGGGTCCATCGCCCAGAAAGACAAGTTTATATTTTTCATTGAGTTCTGGGGAAAGCAAAACATATGCGTCAACGACTGTAAAAAAATCTTTTGAGGCAAAATCAATTCGTGCAGCCATTAAAATGTATTTGAAATTCATGTTTGGAAGAGTAACTTCTGAAAGCGTTTTAATTTTCTCAAAGTCTACAGAATTATAAATCACAGAAATTCCATTTTTAAAGCAAAATCTTTTCTGTAAAATTTCCTTCTGTTCTTTGCAGACGCAGACAATTTGAGTTGATTTTTTTAACAGATGGAAGTTTATAAACGCAGTTCGCGCGGTTTTCATTGTGAGAGGATTTTGGTGAACCCAAGAGATATATTTTTTTGAAATTAGTCTTGTACGAAGTCCGCTTTTCCAGTCTCCAGAAAAATTTATTACGATTTTATCTTTTGCTTTTGCAAGTTTTCTTAATTGTGCTTTTGATTCAATTAGATTTACGTAATCTTGAACAGAATACTTTTTTGAATCGAATCCGTTTATTACAAAAAGAAAAATTTTTGAATCTTGAAAATTTTTATAAATCGCATTCGCAACATTTTCAAAAACTTTTTCAGTTCCTCCGCCCGCCCAATATGTCAAAATAAAAATAAATGAATGCATAATTTTTCCCTATTTTTTGAATTTCTTAAAAATTGTTTTTATAAGTGCATAAAATCCTTTAGGTTTCAATGCAAATTTAAAAAAATATGTTTTTGGATAATTCTTGTAAATTGAAAATAAAAATTTCTGAACTGAATCAAAAGAGTATTTGAATTTTCGTTTTGAAAATTCCTTAAAAATTTCTTTTGCATATTCAAGCTCTTCCTTTGATTTCTCGCATTTATGAGTAAAAAATAAGTTTTTATGAAATTCATTATCTTTGCTAGACACAATTTCGTATTTGTCGAAAATCCTTGCAGAAGCGGAAATCTGTTTTTTTTGATGAATTGATGATGATTGTCCTTTGAAAATTCTGTATTCAAAAAAAAAATCAGGCAAATTCGTCCCTTTTAAGTTTTCTTCAAAAATCATCCTTGCCCAAAGCTCATAATCCTCTGCGTACAAAAAATTTTCGTCATAAAGATTTTGTTTGTAGATTTCTGAGCGAATCATAACTGTCGGATGAAAAAAAGTTGAATAGAATTGCAAGAAGAATTTGTTGTCTTCAGGCGTAATTGGAAGCGAAGTTTTACCTGTGCGTTTGCCGTTTTCATCAATAATAAATGCATTCGTTCCGCAAAAAGCAATGTCAGGATTTTCTTCCAAAAATTCAACTTGCTTTTCAATCCGTTCTAGCAGAGAAATGTCGTCAGCGTCCATTCTTGCAATATATTTTCCAGTTGCAAGCTGAATCATATTGTTCAGTGTTTTTACGATTTTCAAGTTTGTTTC
>CAZJOU010000214.1:0-3693 GCA_964547685.1 uncultured Treponema sp.
TGTTGGAAGGCTTTTTTTTACAACTTCGGGACGTTGGGTCGCTTCCAGCGACTTTAATTTCTGAATTACTTTTTTTTACGGGCAATAGCGCAGCTGGTAGCGCGCGACGTTCGGGACGTTGAGGTCGCTGGTTCAAATCCAGTTTGCCCGAAACTAAATCTATATAATATATAGACTTACAAAACAAATTATAACCTTTTATTTTTTATATCACCAAAATGTCACTAAAAGCGATTTTTGGCGGATTCGTTCGGAATCTACATAAAAAATGGAGGTTATTTTTTTATGCACTACAATGTATTTCGTCGTTCTGTAAAATCAAAAAACAACAAGTCTGTTTATCGTTGGTATTATTCATTCATCGATCCTGTTTCGAAAATCAAAAAACAACGAGTTATAAAAGACTGCCGTTCACGTGCAGAAGCATACGCTTTTGTTTCTGCATTGCCAGATTTAGACGAAAAGAAAGTTTTAATAAAAGACATCTGCAAAGATATGTTTATCTCTAGAAGCGCGCATTTAGAACGGCTTGAACAACATGGAAAGTCGCTTACTCCAGAAACTTGCTTACGGCATAGACATTTAATAAATATAATTGTTGAACAATTTGGCAATATAGAACTAAAAGATTTAACTGTAACAATGGTTGATGATTTTTTACGAAAAGACACAAAGCATACAGGAAGTTGGAAAAATTCTATTCTTGAAACATTAAATCATATTTATAAAGAAGCACCGTTTTTCGGCTGCACAAGCATTATAAAACCGCAGTTTCAGAGATTTTCTAGAAATTGTAAAAAAGCGGATATTTTTACAACAGATGAACTTGAACGTTTTTTTGATAAGAAAAACTGGACAAATGAACGCGATTATCTTGCTCTACTTTGCATGGTTTCTTTTGGTCTTAGAATTGGAGAAGTAAGGGCAATTCAAGTTAGACAATTCATTTTTGAAAAAAACGCTTTGATTGTAGACGGATTTTGTAAATCAAATGGAGAGCGAACAAATTTCAACAAAAAAGGAAATGACGAAGATAAAAAATGGAGAGTAAGTTTTGCTCCAGATTCAACGATTGTTCAAATTTCACTTTATATTGCAAAAAACAATATTGGTTTGAATGATTTTTTGTTCGCAAAAGAAAACAATATTCCGCTTAGACGAGAATATCTTGAAGATGTTTTCGAACGTCAACTAAAAATTGCTGGTATTGAAAAGAACGGACGGAAACTTGTTCCGCACTCATTTAGGTTTACTTACGTTACAAGAATGAGGCGAGAACTTCCAGCGGAAATTGTTCAAAAACTTGCAGGACATTCTTCTGTAGAAATGACAGATTATTATACAAGAGCTGCAATTCCAGAAATGGTTGCATCGCTAGAAATAGCAGTTCCAGCGGTAAACGAACTGTTTAAATAAAAAGTCAAAATCAAAAAGCCACTATTTGCTGATTGCGGCTTTTTGGTTTGTCCGGAATTGTGTAGCAAAGTTTTCCTTGCTCAATTAAAGGCAAAACATAATTATTTATAAAATATGCTGGATGTTTTTCATCAAACCCAAATTCTTTTGCAAGAGTTTCTTTTGAACGCGGTTTTCTGCAAAATTCTATTATTTTTGATTGAAAATCAAGAAAAGAATGTTTTTTGTTGTAAAGTGTAACTTTAAAAGTTCCTCTTAAATTTTCAAATTTAGGTTCAAGCAAACCGGCTTTTTTCATTTCTGCATAAATCGTAGGAATTCCAGAATAACGATTTTCAGTTTGGTTTAGAATTTCCAATGCTGCTGCAATAAATGGATTTCGGACATCTGCCTTTGTTTTCCCAAGTTCATCTAAAGTTAATCTGCCATACAAGCCACCGGGATTTGAAATTTCGATTCTATCTGGGTACATTTCAAGGCGAATTGGTTCATTTTCTGTATGAATACTGTAATCTCTGTGAATAAGTGCGTTTAAAATTATTTCGCGTATTGCTTTTATTGGATATTCATAAATATCTTTTCTATGTCCAGTTTCGTCAACCACTGTAGAAACAGACATATTTTGTTGCACAAAGGCAATTCCAGTTTCAAGCATTTGTGGAATAGTTCCGTCAAGACGTTTGTTTACAATAAATCGTTCGCCAGAATTGCTTTCTTCTGCATAATTTTCGGTTGCACAAACAACTGCAACGATGTCTAAATTTGGAGATAAATACTGCGGATATTTTCCAAAAAGCATAATACCACAAACAGTAGGTTTTCCGTCTTTATCAGAAAGTCCATTTAAATTAACAAGAGTTTTTTTATCAAGATTAACAAGATTTGGCTTTGCAGAAACTGCTTTCGCAATGAATCCATCAAGTTGAATTTGGTCAAAAATTGATTCATCAATTCTTGGACTAGTTCTAAGTTCATCTTCTGTCTTATACTTAAAAGAATCATAACTGTAAATTTCATATTCTGTCATTGGCAAATCTGCTTCGCCAATTCTAATATACGAGCCTTTGCTTTTTCCTTTTCCTGAATAATAGCACGGCTTATTGATTGCATCCATTTCTGCTATTTCAGCAGCAACAACTATTTTGCCCTCGTAATTGCAAAAAGTTATTAGCGGACGAACAACCGGCTCCATTTCTTTTGCTTGTTCAACAATTTTTTTTTCAAGCAATTCAGGATTTTTTACGCCACATACTTCGTAGTCTTTTTTTTCATCAATTCCGAAAATAATTATTCCACCAGAAGTGTTTGAAAAACTTGAAAGAGTATCATAAATTCTTTCTGGAAATCCATCTTTTGCGCTTTTAAATTCTATGTTTGGAGTTTCGCTCTTCGTTTTTAAAATTTTTGAAATCAAGTTTTTTAATTCTATTTCCTGCATAAAAAATCCTTTAAGAAAATTATAAGATGATTTACGAAAATTTACAAGAAATTAGGAAAATTTATAATAATTTACGAAAATTTATAATAATTTACGAAAATTTATTATAAATTACGAAAATTCTAAAAAGAATAAATTTTCGTAATTTACGAATTGTGTTTGTTTTTTTCGTCAATTTCACTAGTTTCTGTTTTATTTTTTATTTCTCTATCAAAAATATAATCAACTAGTTTATTGACAATATCCATCCCGTCTTTTGATATACAGTGATATTTATACATAAAGGGTTTATATTCTTTGAATCTTTGAAAATCATTATATTCATTCAATGGTACTTTACAAGGTTCAAGGGATTCAGGAACTTCTGTTGTTCCATCTGCTATATAAGCAAATGATTTTGAGAAATGTTTTGCAAGTTCCAATATTTGTTTATATGTTGGCATTATCCGATCATTTTCCCAATTGCACAATTCCTGATATGAAATAATTTTTTCAACAGGCTTCCACAATTGCTCCATTTGCTCTGAAGAAACGTAATGGTAATCTGAATCAGGTACGCCAGTTTCTTCCATAAGCAAATTGTAGACACGCTTAAAAACAGCTGAAGGCCATGAGTTAATATCATCAGGTAGTTCAATGCTACCAAAAACTAGCCAGTTAGGATCAACTTTAAAATAATTTGCTATTTTAATTGCGGTATCTGCAATTGGAAGGCTATTCTGTTTTTTCCAGTTAGTAATTGCTTGTAAAGTTATGCCTATTTCATCACACAAATTTTGCCTCTTCTTTTGGAACAATTGAAGCAATCTGTCAATTCTGTTGACCAACGCTTCGCCTTG
>CAZJOU010000215.1:0-3690 GCA_964547685.1 uncultured Treponema sp.
ATTAATGACAAACTGGATTTGCAAAGCTTTTGCTAGTTTTGTTTTGTTCAAACATTTCGCGCATTGTGCGCCAACCTAAAACTGCACATTTTACGCGCGCCGGCATTTTAGAAATGTCTTGTAGCGAAGCCGCTTCGTCTAGTTGTTCAACTTCCTTTTCCGAACTTTCTCCGTGAATCATTTTCATAAAAATTTCGTCTAAGTTTTTTGCTTCTTCTACAGATTTTCCAATAACTAAATCAAGCATCATATCAACGCTTGCCTGGCTAATTGCACAACCACTTCCTGTAAAAGAACCATCAACAATAATTCCATCTTTTACTTTTAAGTTAAGGGTAATATTGTCGCCACAACTAGGATTTACGCCATTTAGGCTAATAGTTGCGTCATTCATCTCTTCTTTATGAGTTGGATTTATATTGTGTTCGTTAAGAATTTCGCGATAAAGTTCTTGAGTGTCCATAAAAATTCCTAAATTGAAAGTTTTATGAAAAGATTGTCGGGCAACTTTTTATTTGATTTTCGCCCGACAAAGATTGAATTTTATTATTCAGCAGAAGAATTTGTTGTAGATGAGTTAGAAGAATTTCCGCCGAAGTATTTGTTGTATGCATCTTCCATTTTTGCCTGAGAAGCAAGATATTCTTCAGAAATGTTGTATTTTTTAGCAATGTTGTTCAAATTAGAAACTTGTGTGTTATAAGGAAGGAACAAAAGAACGTAAACTGTTCCGTCATCGGCAACATAATAGTTTTTCTGTTCAAATCCGCTAACAGAAGCTTCTGCTGTCTGAAGTGCGTTTTCTTCAAAACCACGAACAGAATCTGTTGTAGAACCAGAAACCATTGTCTGTGTAACATCTTTTGTTACAGTTTGAATTTTTCTAGCCAACTGATTTACTGCATCTGCTTGTGCCATTTTGCGGCTAACCATAACGTCAACCATTTTGGCAGAACCAGTTGCGTAAATTCCATCTGAACTTGTAGGTTCTTGCATTACCCAATCTGGAAGATTTTTAGTCTGTTGTTCTACAGATTTTGTAGAAGCACAACCAACAAAAGCAAGAGCAACAACTGCACTCATTGCCAAAACAATGTTTTTCATCATTTTTTTCATTCTTATCTCCTATTATATAAGAATTATTTTACTTTTAATTTGTATCATAAGCAAGCGCGGCAAAAAATCCAATAATCCAACTTGGAATTCCGCAAATAACTGATGTTACAGAACCAATGCATCCGCCAATAATGGACGCTTTTTTAGAAACCCGCTTGGCAGAATCACCAACGTTTGTTTTTACCGAAACCGTATTTGTTGTAGAAGAAATTACTTTTCGTTCATCGTTCCAATTAACTTCTTCTTCTACTATGTTGTCTGTAATTTCTGCTTTTGTTAAAGGTTTTCTGTATTTTTTGTATTTATATAAGTCTGATTTTTCGTATGCGGTTTGCATTCTTTGATATTCTTGTTTTTCTTCTTTTACGTTTGGTGTAATAAAGCCTAAAGTTCCGTCTGAACTATTATTTTTATAGCGATAATATGCAAAACCTCCAGCAACAACGTTAACTGCCGAATAGCCAATAACTTTTGCAGTTTCGCGAAGTGTGCAACCAAGCACAACCCAAGGAAGTCCAAATGTGTAAAATGCAAGAAGTTTTCCGTCTGTTTTGCAAGTTGATTTTACTGTTCTATTTTTTTCTATGTAGTGAATAGAAGATGAATCTAGGTTGCCGTCTGAATCAACAGGTTCGCTTTCGGAAATAACGTCTACATCTTTTTCGTGGTAAAATTTTGTGGAAGCGCAAGAAGTTAGGCAAACAGATAAAGAAAGAAGAAGAAATAAAAATGTTGTACAAATGCGTTTTATTTTCAAATTAAACTCTTGAGGCAGTTTCAAAAGTTTCAAAATGTCATTGCCGTGCTTGACACGGCAATCTATATCTCTTGAATTTACAATGATTTAAGATTATCGGGTCAAGCCCGATAATGACACACGGATTACTTTTGAAACTAACTCTCTTGTTTCTAAATCTAACAATTATAATTTGTTGGGTCAAGCGAAAAATTGATAGCGAAAATTTGAATAATATAAATGCTAAGTTTTTAGTGCAAAACAATAAAAATTGCCTACACGGAGTGAAAACCGGCTTTGCACACGTTTGTTGGTATGTGTGTTGAGCGCGAATGCGCGAAACTCACGGGCACCAACACCACGTGCTGCAAAACGGATTTTCATGAAAGTGTAGGCAATTTTGATTTTACAACTAAAACTTTGCATTTGCTATTATTCAATTTAAACTTACATTCCCATTCCAATGGAAATTACGAAATTAAAAAAGTTTTGATTTACGTTGTAAGAAAAGCCCATGTTCATTGCTGGAAATGCAATTTGTTTTAAGTAAAGTTTTAATCCTGCGCCCGGACCATGACAGTAAACAAAACTTTCGTCATAATCTTCGGCAATAGCGGCTTCGTAAGTTTCGTAAACAGAAACAGTTGCTACTTTGTGGCGAAAAAGCGCTTCTTCTGCGCAAAACATTGCGCCACCAATTTTTTCTGTCTTAAAACCAGATTTCATAATTGTGTTTCCAATGTTTGCTCTGCTTGCTCTAGAAGTAATATTTTTGTTGTTTTCCAAAGTTCCAGCAACATTAAACATAAATCTGTTTCGTTCTAAAAAAGGAATTTGCAAATTTGCTTTAAACGAAACAGATTCAATAATTTCCCATTCTGTAGAATATCCAACTTCTGCTTCTACAGATGTTCCATTAGAAATTAAATACCAACCGTTCCAATCTACTTTATTAAAATTAACAGAACTACTTGAAATCCATTGATGTAAATCGTCCCAATCATCTTTAAAAAATCTTGAATAAAAATAACCTAAACCGCAAGACGCAGAAAAATATTTTCCAAATTTGCTAGAAACAGCAAGTCTTTGATGAAAACTTATAGAATCAAATTCAAAAAGTGTGTCGTTGTTAAAATTTGTAATTGTATTTTCGTTGTGCGAAAAACTAGAAGCGGAACTAAATCCTGGATTTTCTATTGTTCCTGTTGGTTTAGAAAAAGTTAAAAGTGCCATTTGCATATCTTTAGAAAAAATTCCGCCAGAAACTAAATTAAATTTTTTGCCAAATGCGTTCATATCCATAAGCATAAAGCCACCTAAAAAACCATCGCTAGAATAAGAAGCAAACGGAAGCGGAATAAACGTAATTTTTTCTTTTACAGAAACTTTTAGAATTAGCGGATTTTTTTGTAGATTTTCTTCTATATTATCGGCATTATCGACTTTGATTTCTTCCTTTGTAATTTCCGAGTTTTGTTCAGCATTTTCGTTTTCTAAAGAAATGTTTACTTCCGAAAAAAGTCCTTCGGCTTGCAAAATAGTTTCTATTTCTTTTAAATTAACTTCTGATACGTCTTTGCCAACGTAATCTTTTAAAAGATTTTGCATGTAAGATTCTTTTGTTTTTTTTAAGCCTTCAAATTTGATTTTAGAAATTGATTCAGAAAATAATGATGTTTTTAGAAAAATAGCAGAAAATAAAACAAAAAGCGATTTTTTTAAATTCATAACAAAAATAGTGTATAGTTTTTTTAGCTTTTATACAAATATATAGATTTTGGGAAAAGTGAATTTCCCGCAGATTTCGCGGATTTACGCAGATTTAGGAAATTAAATTT
>CAZJOU010000216.1:0-3688 GCA_964547685.1 uncultured Treponema sp.
TAGTGAATTTGAAGCAATTCCTAATGTCTCAGAAGATACTTTGGAAATCATTAACAGTCTTAAACAGATTCGTTTACGTCTTCCTAACGATATTGAACAGGACACTATCCTTTATGAATTTAAAGGACCTGGTGTTGTAAAAAGTGATGATCTTGCTAAAGAAAATCAACTTGAAGTTATGACTAAAGATAAACTTATCTTTACTATGATGGAAGGTTGTCATCTTGAAATTGAAATTCAGATTGATCTTGGCAGAGGTTATGTTCCTGCTGAAGTAAATGAACATTATATTGAAGTTGTTGGTACACTTCCAATGGATGCAATTTTTACTCCTGTTCCAAAGGTAAAATATTCTATTGAACCTTGTCGTGTAGGACAGCGCAATGATTATGATAAGCTTGTTCTTGAAATTTGGACAGATGGAACAATTGCACCTGAGGATGCATTGGCAGAAGCTGCAAAGATTGCAAAAGATCATTTTTCAATTTTTGTAAACTTTAATGATAGCGATATTGCTAGTGGTGATGAAGATAATGAAGATGATGCAAGAGTAAAAGAAATTCTTAATACTCCTGTAGAAGAACTTGAACTTTCTGTTCGTTCTTCAAATTGTCTTAAAAACGCAAATATTCGCACTATTGGTGAATTAACTAAAAAGACAGAAGATGATATTGCTAAGACACGAAACTTTGGTAAAAAGAGTCTTACAGAAATCAAAGAAAAACTTCAGGAATGGGGTTTAACTCTTGGTATGACTGACTATAGTCATCTTAAGAATTCTGTCAACTTAACAAAGCAGAAGGAAGAAACAGATGAATCATAGAAATGGTTTTAATCCGCTTTCACGAACAACAGCTCATCGTCGTGCTATGTCACGCAATATGGTAACTTCGCTTTTTAGATTTGAACGTATTACTACGACAAAAGCAAAAGCATTAGAAGTTCGCAAAGCTGCTGAAAAATTGATTACAAGAAGTAAGGTTGATTCTGTTCACAACAGACGTGAAGTAGCAAAATTTATTGCTGATGAAAAGATTTTAAACAAACTTTTTACAGAAATTGGCCCAAGAATGAAAGACCGCAATGGCGGTTATACACGTGTTCTTAAAATTGGTTTCCGTCAGGGCGATGCTGCAGATATGGTTATTCTTGAACTTGTAGACTACAAACTTGATACTGAATCTAAAGAAGATAAAAAAACTGCTGCAAAAGAAAAGAAAGTTTCTAAGCCTACAGAAGAAAAGAAAGCAACTTCTGAAAAGAAGCCTGCTACTGAAAAGAAAACTTCTTCTGCTAAAAAGCCTGCATCTGAAAGTGCAGAAAAGAAACCTGGTGCTAAAAAAACAACTGCAGCAAAGAAATCAACTGCTAAAAAAGAAGCTGCTCCTAAAGCAGAATCTTCAGATAAGGAGTAGGAAATGTCTAAGAACCATCGTGGAACTGGTATTCGTTCACTTCCTGCACATGGAAGAGCGACTTGCCCTATCTGTGGAAAGACAAATGTAAAATGTCTTTATGAAAAAGAAGTTGACGGAAAAACTTTAAATATTTGCAAAGTTTGTAATGCAACTTTAAAGAATAAAGAAAGAGTAGCTGCAAGAGCAGCAAAAGCTGCGGCTCCGGCTGCAGAAGCAGCAGCACCTGCTGAAGATCAGACTGTAGAAGCACAGGCTGAAGCACCAGCTGCTGAATAACCTGCACATTGTGCAGAGCAAAATTAAATAGGAGCATAAAATGGCTACTAGAAGAAGTCCTCGTTTTAAAGAATGTAGAAGACTTGGTGTAAACGTTTGTGGACACCCTAAAGCATTGGAAAGAGCAAATTCCCCTGCTTTTGCTAAAAAAAAGAAGGTTTCTGAATATGGTCTTCAGTTGATTGAAAAACAGAAAGTAAAGGCTTATTACGGAATTCTTGAAAAACAGATGAGAAGATATTTCGAAGCTGCGGCTCGTGCTACAGGTAACACTGGAGACGAATTGCTTATTCTTTTGGAACGTCGTCTTGATAATCTTGTATACCGTGCTGGTTTTGCTAAGTCTATTCGTCAGGCTCGCCAGATGGTAAGTCATGGACACTTTACAGTAGATGGTAAGAAAGTTAATATTCCATCTTTTTCTGTAAAAGTTGGTCAGACAATCGCTTTAAGTGAAAAAGCTCAAAAATCTGGTGGATTAAAAGCAATTTTCCTTGAAGATAAAGCTGGAAAACTTGATTATATTGAAAAGAATGTTGATGGCTTTAGTGCTAAACTTACTCGTTTACCACTTCGTTCAGAAATTCCAGTTGATGTAAAGGAAAATCTTGTAATCGAATACTATTCTAAATAGTAAGAAAACGAAAAGCGATAACAAACGGCAGTCCAAGCGACTGTCGTTTTTTTTTGCTCTTCCATAAGATAAAGAAATAATTTAATATTATGTAAAAATCTTTTCATTTTCCGGAGGAAATTATGAAAAAAATTGTTGGTTTTGCTGCGGTTGTAGCATTTGTTTTGGCTTTTGCAGGATGTTCAAAAAAATCTAGCGATACTATAAAAATTGGTGGAGTTGCTCCGCTTTCTGGAAGTGTTGCTGTTTACGGCGTTGAATGTAAGAACGGAATTGATCTTGCTATTGAAGAAATTAACGCTGCTGGCGGAATTTCTGGAAAAAAAGTTGAATTTGTTTGCGAAGATGACGAAGGTTCCCCTGATAAAACTGTAAACGCTTTTAAAAAGCTTATTACAAAAGATGGCGTAAAATATGTTATTGGTTCTTTAACAAGTGGTTGTACACAAGCAATTACAACTTTGGCTCAGGCTAGTAAAGTTATTCAGATTGCGCCTGCTGCAACTGCACCTGCAATTACAGATGCTGGAAATTATATTTTCCGCGCTTGTTTTATTGACCCATTCCAGGGAACTGTTGGTGGAAAATTTGCTGCTGAAAACTTAAATGCAAGACGTGCTGCTGTTCTTTATGATGGCGGAAACGATTATTCGGTTGGTCTTTCTGAAAATTTTCAGGCTTCTTTTAAGGCAAATGGTGGCGATATTGTTGCGCTTGAATCTTATTCTACTGGTGATAAAGATTTTAATGCTCAGCTTACAAAAATTAAGAACGCAAATCCGGATTTAGTTTATCTTCCTGATTATTATGGAACTGTTGCTTTGATTGCAAAACAGCTTAGAGCGCAGGGAATTAATACTCCGATTGTTGGTGCGGACGGTTGGGACGGACTTTCTGCAAATGCTGGCGAAGAAGTTTTGAATGGTTATTATTCGAATCACTATGCGGCAGATTCTACTGAACCTGTTGTTCAGAACTTTGTAAAGGCTTTTAGCGCAAAATATAATAAATTGCCTAATTCTTTTGCAGTTCTTGGTTACGATTCTGTTTATATCTTAAAAGATGCTATTGAAAGAGCGGGAACTTTGGATGTAGAAAAAGTTCGTGATGCTTTGGAAAAAACAGATGGAAATTATGTAACTGGCCACATTACTTTTGACGAAAAACGTAATCCTATAAAATCTGCAGTTATGATTGAATTTGTAAAAGGTGCAGACGGAAAAATTACGACAGCTTATAAGACTACGGTAAACCCGTAAAAAAAGCATCCTGTTTTTTTTACTTACGACCTAAAGGTCGCCCTTCGTAAGGAGCGGACGTCCGTGTCCGCGCTGAGAAGAGAATTTTGGTGAGTTCGTAA
>CAZJOU010000217.1:0-3672 GCA_964547685.1 uncultured Treponema sp.
AACTATGCAAACTTCAGATTATTTAAAAATCCTAGTAGAAGAAATTCATTCAACAGTTGTGGCTACGCTAGACAAAAACGGTCGACCGGTTACGCGCTGTATTGATATGATGCTTTACGACGAAAACAATGTTTATTTTTTAACTGCAAAAGGCAAGAACTTTTATGCAGAACTTATGAGCCAAAAATATATAAGTCTTTCTGCAATTAAAAATAAGCGTTGCATTTCGCTTTCGGGCTTTGTGGAAAATATTGGACGCGAAAAACTGGACGAAATTTTTGAAAAAAATGTTTATATGCAAAAAATTTATCCAGACGACACAAGAAGCGCGTTGGAAGTTTTTAAGTTTACAAATGCGGAAGGAAACTTTTTTGACATTTCTAATCCAAGCCACGTAACGCGCGGATTTTTTACGCTTGGAAAAAGCAACTCTGATTCAGTAAAAATAAAATCTGGCTATTTTGCAGACGAAAAATGTATGGGTTGCAAAAAGTGCCTTTCGGTTTGTCCGCAAAAATGCATTGATTTTGCGTTTTCACGCGATAACGTAGAAATAAAAAAAGCCACAATCAATCAAAATCGTTGCTTACATTGTGGCCGTTGCGTTCCTGTTTGTCCGGTTAAGGCGATTAGGAAAGTTGAGTAAGGAAATTTAAATTAAATTTAAAACTTCTTCTACATCTTTAGAAAGTCTATTTTTAAGTTCGTCTTTTAATGTTTTTGCATAGATTTTTTCAAATGTATCTTTTACATTTTGCGGGCAAGAACGTTCCCCAAAAAGTGTTGAAATTGAAACATCAAGTGCGTCGGCAATTTTATCAATAGTTTCGGCAGACGGAAATCTTTCGCGCGCTTCTAAGTCGCCAATGTAAGAAGTGCTCATTCCAATTTTTTCTGCAAGTTTTTCTTGAGTAAGACCTGCTTGCTTTCTATAAAATTTTAAATTTTGAATAAAAATATGGCGAGTTCCCATATAAAAATTATTAGATAAATTAACGTTAATTTTTATTCACTAAAACACACATTTTTATAATAATTTGCAAATTTATGTGTTTAATAATAAAATATTTATTAGCAGAAAAACAAAAATATGCTTACGTTGGAAGAAATTTGGGTTTGAAACGGAGGAAAAAAGATGATTTTAACTGTTTATCATGCGGCAATGTGGGGATTGAAAATAAAATATGAAAATCAAAATGAGTTTGTTTCGCCAGAAATTACCTATGAAATTATTTTCCCAAATAACGAAAGTTCAACTTTAAAAAATCCAACAAATCCGAATTGCAATGAGTTCATCAATACAGACATTCAAAATTGGATTTTCAAAAACAACTTGAATGAATATAAAAAAGGAAAGCCACCAAAATTTAAAGCGGAACTTTTAGGCAAAAAAATTCTGATAGGAGATAGAATTAGATGAAGAAATTTTTATTGGTAGTTTTATATTCGTTACTTTTTATTACAATTCTCCTTTTTACTAGTTGTGCTTCAACAACTTGTCCACAATTATCAGAATATGAAAAAGATAGAATACAGAACGTTAAATTCTCCGTCAAGGCAATCAATGACTGGAATTATGAAATCACAGGATTAGATGATGTAAATAATGTTTATATCTTGCGAGCACGTAATAAAAAATCAAAAAAAGATATGCAAGAATATCTAGCCTACTTAAATAATAATATTTCTATAGAATCACATGGTGTGAAATATGCTGCTAAATTTTTAGATTATGATAAAATAAAATATTATTATAATGATCAATCAGCTTATCTTTATATAGAAAAATATCAACTTTGTGATATAAATGAAAAGCCTTTAACAAAAAGCGATATGATAACAATAAAACAAAATCGACGGGCAAAAAAAGTTTATTCTGATAGCGTTCCTATAGTAAGTCCTTATATTATGGTACAACGCCCGATTAATAATGAAATTTTAACTCTCAATAATTTTTATGATGCTATAAAATTTTATGGACGTGAAGAAAATTACACAGACTGTTACATTCTTTTAAAAGTTCTTGATGGTGACACTAAAAAAGAAGGTGAAAAAAAGGATTTAGCGGAGAAAATTATTAATAAAAAATATCCAGATTACTATGATTCACAAAATAGAACAAGTTTTAAGTATTTGATTAATTCTTTACAGTTCAAAACAAAAGTTCCTTATAAAAAGGATGACTGGATTGTTACGAATAGTTACTTACTTGAAATAAAACATATGTCCCGATTTTCTAATGGATTTGTATATTTAGTTACAATTTTAGGTACACCTCTATCAATTGGACAATGTTGTGAAATTGTTTCCAACAAGGAAATTGAATATGTTCCATATGATGGGTGTGCGCTGATTCTCAACAGTTTGAATTTACGATATTTAGGAAAAGACGAATATCAAAAAGGTTATCATATTGAAGAATGTGATTTGTTTAGTCTCATGAGCGATAATGATCCGATTCTTGTAAATTATAAAAATATCATAAGTGATGTTAAAAAAATTCTGAAAAATCCAGAAAACTACAAATCAATTTTGGAAAACTAAAATAACATGGAATCAATCCGCATTTTACAGAATACTTATGAAAACTTGTATGTTTTGCAGAAACCAATCTGCGAATTTCTAAATAACAGACTTCCGCTTATTCCGCCTAATTGGCGACATCTTGTTGATGAAATTCTTGAAACTCGGCTTGGACATAATAATCATACAAATTTTGAAAATCTTGATATTTATTACCTTTTAACTATTTTACTTAGCGAAAAAGTTTGGAATCCACTTAAAGAACTTTTACTTGATGAACGAATCTTTTTTACAAATGAAAACTATAATTTATTAAAAGATGTAAAAGAAATCCGAAACAAAATTTCGCATCCTACTTTTGAAATATATACATATAAAACTTTCAAAAAGTGGGAAACTTTAATCGAATCCACCGCACGCTTATTTGGCACAGAACTTTCAGAATTAAAATCAAAACTATACGCTGAAGAAAAAGAAAAATTATTAAATCTTATACTTTCCAAAGTTGTAGAACCTGCACTTGCAAGTCCAAATATTTCCGATGGAATAAAGAAAAGTGTGCAAGATACAAAAAAGCGGCTTGAATTGCAAAACTCTGCTCAAGGTATAGAATATTTTTTTGAAGATTCGTTAAATTCTCTTCGTGGTCAAGAAATTAAAGACGAATTCCACAAGAATAATCTTTTAGCATTTGAAGACATAAAAGATGAAGTAAAAAGTTTATATTACAACTAATCTTACTTATTTTTTATTACTAAATTGCCAAAAGCATCTATTTCAAAAGAATTTTCTTCGTAATGAAAACGCTTTTTTGTAACTTTTCCGGTTTCTTCTTCTAAAAAAATTGCAATTTCGTCGTCATCTACGTTTATTTTTTTTATTGAATATTTTGAATAATAATAAATGTCATTTGGAGCATTGTAATATTTTACGCAACTGCCTGTAGAAAAGAAATTATCTACAAGAATTTCGTAAAACGATTTTCGTGGGGTTTCCGAATAGCAAAATGCAGAAAGTACTAAAAATAAAAAAACTAAGAACTTATTCTTCATAAAAAAAGTATAACATTCTAAAAATGTGCGTTCAACATAATTATATATAGACTTTTAGTTTTACATTTAAACTTTTTCTAACCTGTGCTAAACTACA
>CAZJOU010000218.1:0-3669 GCA_964547685.1 uncultured Treponema sp.
TAATTAATATTATATTGAATTGTAGAATAGAAGTAATATTTTGAGTTTTATTGATTGATATTAAAACTCAGTTATAATCTTTTTATTAGCTTTAAAAATTTATTGTGTTGACTATGGCAATAGATGGAAGTCAATCTTATATAGTAATGACATAATTTTTTTAATATAAAAATTTAATTTTTTTAGAATTAATCCTATTTCTTTTATATATTAGCGAATTTTAAAAATATAATTATAAATTTATAGATTGGTAAAATTATAAAATAAGAAAATCTTATCGAACGAGATTACAAAGTAAAGTTTTCTAAAAAATAATTCAAAAGATTTTTATGATTATATGTATAATTTTTTTTCTACACAAAAATAGATAACAAATGAAAGCAGGACCTTCTTTGTATAAAGTAATGTTTTGTAGTAAAATATCAAATATATTTTTTTTTAATATTTTTTTTATTTGTGTGGAGAAGGGGATATACCACGACACTTGCAACACGGTTTGTGCATTATTTCGACAATAAATTTAATAATTAAGTTGAATATTAATTTCTAATGTATTAGTAAAAATGTATTTTTTTTAAAGAACTCGTTATGTTACAAAATCGTACGGTATCGTTAATACATGAAAAATAACCTCTACATTTGTTAAAAAAAATGATGGTTAGTTTGGTTTCTTCGAATGAAGTGCAAATAAACAATAAAGAAATTTCTATTTCGATCTTCAAATTTTATAGCTTACTTTGCAAATTAGAATTTTGCATATATATTTTTTTACTAGCCCAAACTTCGACTTTTATCGAAATGTGTCATTGCCGTGCTTGACACGGCAATCTATTATGCAATTTGCATAAAAAGATTATCGAGTCGAGCCAGATAATGACATTTTTTGTACAAAAAAAACAAATTTTTAAAAGTCGAAATTAGGGCTACTATTTTGAAAAATCCAATATTTGACTTATTAGGAAATCTCTAAAAACTGCCGTTATGCTGAACAAAGAAACTTCGTTTCTAATTCAGCATCTATACTAGATATAGCATTATAGATTTCGAATCAAGTTCGGAATGACACTATTCGATTTAGTTATTAGAGATTGCCATTAATTAAAAAAAAATTAATCTTTCTTTTATTTGTTTCACGTGAAACAAATAAAAGAAAGATTAAATGTATTAAGTTTAAAATGACGATTTTTTTTCTGTTGAAATATTAAATAAAACTAAAAAATATAAGATTCATTTTTAGCAGAATAATTAAAGTTATCCACAAAGAATTCACAAATGTGGATAAGTTGTGAGTAAGTTTCACGTGAAACATAATAAAATAAAAACAAACGAACGGAAGTTCAGAATTTTATAAACTTTTGTTCGTTTGTTAAAATCAAAATTGTCGTTCGGAAGGTTTACGATGGTCGCGACGACTTTCGGTGTTGCATAGCCAATTGTAGTAAAAGTTATCATTTGACCTATAATTTAAATTGTTAATTTCAGAGAGAGGTTTATGCCTAAGTTTGTTATGCCTAAATGTTGCAAGATTTAATTTTGCGATGAGTTACAAAAACTTGCATAGTTGTTTATGAAGTTTTATTAAAAGATTTTCGTGTAAAGTACTACGATATTTGCGAATCAACTCGTTTATAATCTATAAAAAGTAGATTGTAAACGAGTTTCTTGCGATTGGGCTGTTCTAAAATAATGAAATGCGTGTTTGAGCGTTCAAGAAGTACGCGCAAGCAACCACCAAATATAGTGCTTAGGTCATTGCTCCGCTACGCTCCGCGCGCAAGCGGGCGATAGGCTCAATGAGCGCTACGCTCTAAACTTATTGGACAGCTCCTTGTATAACAATGACATTTTTTTTTCAGTTAGAATGTTAAACAGAGTCTTTTTTTTAATTGATTTTTGATGAGTTCTAACATTGTTTTATTTTCCTAAAGTAGATTCCGAGTTAATTTCGGAATGACTGCTACGCTCTAAACTTTTTAGACAACCCTATGTCACGAAATTTTCAAAACAATAAAAATTTCGGAACGCAAATATTTTCCATATTTTATAGATTGCTATTATATGTTTTATTTGTTAAATTTTTAAGAAATATGTCTATTGATATTGTTTTTTTTATTTTAGCAATTTTAATGCTTTTGCTTGGAACAGCTGGAACTGTTGTTCCAATACTTCCTGGAGTTCCGTTGGCTTGGTTGGGGTTGCTAATTTCGCATTTTTCTTCTTATACAGATATTTCTGTTTTTACGCTTGTTATTACTGGAATTGTTGCTTTAGTAGTTAGCATTGCAGATAATTTTTTTCCTTCGGTTATGACAAAAAAATCTGGAGGAAGCAAACAAGGTTCTATTGGTTCTATGATTGGAACTATTGTTGGATTTTTTTTAGGTCCGTTTGGTATTATTATTGGTCCATTTTTAGGCGCAGTTATTGGTGAATTAATTTATGACAGTTCTGACAAAAAAAGAGTTTTTATTGCAGCTTTTGGTACTTTTAAAGGATTTCTTTTTGGAATAGGAATTAAACTTTTAGCGTGTTCAATTTTTATTGTTATTTTTATTTTATCAATAAGAATGAAATAATTTGAAAATTTTAATTTTTGTAAGAAAATTATTATAGTTAAATATTAAGTTTTAGGGGTTTTTATGAAAAATTATTTTGATTTAACTGGTCAAGTTGCCATTGTGACAGGCTGTTCAACTGGACTTGGAGTTCAAATGGCAAAAGCACTTGCAAATCAAGGAGCAGCGATTGTTGCAATTGCACGCCGAAAAGAAAAGATTGATGCAGTTGCAAAAGAAATTGCAGAAACATACAAAGTTAAAACGTTGGCGATTCAATGCGATATTACAGACACAGAAAAAGTAAATGCAGCAATTGACGAAGTTGTTAATACTTTTGGAAGAATCGATATTCTTATCAATAATGCAGGAACTGGCGCAGTTGCTCCGGCAGAAGATATTACAGACGAACAATTTTATAACGAAGTGAATATTGATATGTTTGGTTCTTTTAGAGTTGCTCGCGCAGTTGCAAAAAAAGCAATGATTCCTGCAAAGTATGGAAGAATTATAAACATTGCTTCTATGTATGGTTTGGTTGGAAACAAAATTGCACCTTGTTCGCCTTATCATGCGGCAAAAGGCGGCGTTGTAAATCTTACACGCGGACTTGCAGCTGAATGGGGAAAATACAACATTAATGTAAATGCAATTTGCCCGGGATATTTTTATTCGCCGCTTACAAAAGAAACTTTGGATTCTGACTTTTTCCAGCAGAACGCAAAAACAATGATTCCTTTAAGCCGATATGGAAACGAAGGCGAACTTGACACAGCGGCAATTTTCCTTGCAAGTCCTGCGTCAAGTTACGTAACTGGAGCAATTCTTCCTGTTGACGGCGGATATACAAGCATGTAAACATTGCGATGTTTCTGTAAGGAACATGTTTGCAATCTATAACAAGTAGATACCAAACGAGTTTTCTTACGAAAACATCGCAGGGTCAAGCCCGAGTATGACACGAAAACATTGCAGGAGCACGCCTGACAATGACGTAGTATTAAGACCTGAGTATGATACGAAAACTACTAAGTCTTGCGTACTTGCGTGAGGGATTGTAGCACCTGCGAAGCAGTTCTAAAACGACAAATTGCACGTCATTGCGAGAAGCGAA
>CAZJOU010000219.1:0-3661 GCA_964547685.1 uncultured Treponema sp.
CAATTCTTTTCGCGGATGTGGTTTATGTAGCAAAATAAAATATAATTCAAAAAAATAACAAATGCAACTAAAAATAGTTGCTTATCCAAAATATTTTTGCATAAGCGCTTTGTACAACGTTTCTGCTTTTTGTAACGACGCTTGAACTGCGGATTTTGATTTTTCTACTTGCTGAACGAATGTTGAAAAATCATCCTGCATTTTTCTTGGAGGTTTTATTATTTCAAAAGAAGACACGATTGGAACATTAAGGTTTTGCATTGTTGTTCCCACAGATTTATTTTCAATTGATTTCTTGTAACTTGGGAACGAAATTGTATTTTGGATAAAACATGGTTCAACTTCTCCTTTCATCCTAATTATAAGACATCCTGTTCCGCAAAGTAAACCTTCTTCATCAACAACAGCACAACGACCCATTTCACCACGTCTGCCCATAACAATATCATTTTTTTTAAGTTGATAAGGAAAAAGTTCTTTGTATTTTTCATCTGAAACAAATAGATTTTTATCTTTACTAATTTTTCCGTTTACAATATGCATTGGATTTACAAGTGCATGACCAAAATTCGTATAATCTTCTGCATGGAGCAAAGAACCGAACGGGCCGATTTTTATTTCTGCAACCGAATCAAGTCTTTCTTTTTCCCAGCCCATTGGATTTGTAACTGGGTCGCCAAACATCTTTACAAACTGGCTTTTTATTAGCGTTTCGTGAAGTTCCAAAAGTTTTTTGTGCTTTGCGATTGTGTCTGTGCATAAGTCTAGGCGCGCGGCAATTTGTTTTTGGGTTTGTAGCGGCGGAAGTGGGATTTGAAGATTTGAAAAATTTGTTTTATTGATAATTGGAACAACAGCTGCGTTTGCTTTATCTGAAAGAAATCGCTTTTTAGAAATTATTGCATTCGCAAGATAATTATAATCGATGAGATTTGCATTCGGAATCAAACCATTAATCTGCTGATTAAATGCAACCTCTTTTGTGTTTATTCCAATTTTTCCTATTATTCCTATACAAGAAACTAAGACACTTCTTTTTGGAAGAATTCTTGCAATAGAACGTGCTTTCTCAGAAATATGAAATTCTGAATCATCTAATGTTGAAATATATTCCATAGGTAAATCGCTTGGTTTTACAAATGGAATATCATTTGATGAGTAATAATTTTCATTCTTTGTAGAAGGTGTGTTACCTGTCACAATCTCGCAAACATCAGAAAGTTTTACAGTTTTTACATCATTCATAAATTTATTATAGCATAGATTCTGCACCGAAGGTCGCCGAAGGCTATCAAGTTCAGAATGACGTTCTTTTATGGTGGTTACTTCGCTACGCTCCGTGCGCAAGCGGGCGACAGGCTCAACCACCACATTTCCTAATTCCTCATTCATAATTATTAATTATACATTATTAATTATGAATTATAAATTAAAAAAATCTGCGTAAATCTGCGCCATCATCTGCGGGAAATTTCTATTTTCTGAGATTGCTTCGTCACTTCGTTTCTCGCAATGACGTTAATTGCGACTGCGTGAAGGATTGTAAGGGCGCGCGAAGCGTGTTGCGAGCGCAGCGAGTAACGAAGGCGAAAGCCGTAGCCCTGAAAAGCCTGACCCGAGCGAAGCGAGTGGGCACGCCCAAATTCTTATTTTTTATTTATTTTTGTTCGTCTAGCCAAGAACCTAGAAGTTTTGCGACTTTATCGGGATTTTCTTTTACTGTGTTCCACATTTCTTTATTTTTGTCGCGTTCTTGTGCGGGAACAACTACTTTTGAAGAAAGAATGTTTTTTCTTTTTCCATATTCAAGGGCTTCTTTTAGAACGGCTTGTTCGCGGGCAACTTGTTCTGCATTATTTGGATTGTACTTTCCAAGTTTTTGCATTGCTTTTAGAAGTTTGCGTTTTTCTAAAACAGTTAAAGAAAGCGCATTCATTACTTTTTCAGAAGCATCTGCTAATTCTGCAAGAAAAACCGCTGCTTTTTCGTAACCGCGATAAGAAATTTGCGAACTTACTGAATTTGCTGATTTTATAAAACCTTGCATAAAAGCCCCCTACTTTTTAATTTACGAAAAAAGAGCGATTGTGTAAAGTGCGGAAATTGTGGTTTACAAATATTTGCTATAACAAAATCTGATAGTGAGCGTAAAAAACTTGTATTTTGAAAAATGCGGTTTGAATGGTAATATTTTATTGTTAGAAAAGAGATGTAGATTCTGACTTTCGTCAGAATGACACGTTTACTTTTATAGATTGTCGGATCAAGTCCGACAATGACAGGTTTATCGTCAGAATGACGTGCTTACTTTTATAGATTGTCGGATCAAGTCCGACAATGACACGCTTATCGTTAGGATGACGTACTTACTTAGGAGAAAACTATGAAGAAAACAATTTTTACTTTGGCTTGCATTTTTGCGGCAATTTCGCTTGCTTCTTGCAAGAACGCTAAAAAAGTTCAGGCGGCGGCTTCTGAATCGGCAAATGCAAAAGATTCTTTTACAAAAGAAGAAATGCCTTTTGAATTTGGAAACGATGTTAGCGCGCGTTTTACTGGAACAGTTTATTTTAACAACTTGATTCAAAAAGATTCGGTTTACAACTTTCCGGTTACGAACGTTATAACTTTTGCGCCAAGTTCGCGAAGTTCTTGGCACGTTCACGGCGGAATGGAAATTCTTGTTGTTGGCGGAAAAGGTTATTATCAGGAAGAAGGAAAAAAAGCGCAAATTATTCGTAAAGGCGATGTTGTTCACATTCCTGCTGGAGTTCGGCATTGGCACGGAGCAACTGCGGATTCTTGGTTTCAGCAAATTGTAATTTACGATGCAGAATGGCAAAATCCAGATAAAAACCCAAAGCCTTCGGAAACTGTAAGCGACGCAGATTATGCAAATCTTGACGAAGAAAATTATGCTGGACGAAAAATAACAAGCGCAGACAATTTTATGTTTGGAAACGGAACTTTGTTCAATTCGGAAAATTTTTCTGGTCCGGTTTATCTTTCTGAAACTTTGTCTTATCCAAACGAAGCAGGCGCACCGGGACTTCATAATGTTGTGTTTGAAAAAGGAACGTACAACAACTGGCATTCGCACGCTAGCGGACAGATTTTGATTGTAACTGACGGAATTGGTTATCATCAGATTGAAGGCGGAAAAGTTGAGGTTTTGCACGCAGGCGACGTTGCATTTTGCCCTCCGAATGTGCGTCATTGGCACGGAGCAACCGCAACTTCTAGTTTTGCTCATTTAGCGGCAAACACAAATCCAGACAAACAAGGCGTAGTTTGGGGCGACAGACTTAGCGAAGAAGTATACAAAGCATTGCCACAAGAATAAAGTTTGTGAAAATGAACTTGTGGAGCAAATGCGTTTTCGTCATTGCGAGCGCAACGCACCGAAGGTCGCCGAAGGCTAGCAATCTCAGAAATGCTTGCAAACTTTACAAGATTGCTTCGTCGCTAACGCTTCTCGCAATGACGATGCAATATCAAAAGGCTTTTTTGTGAATTCCGTGCCTGCTTTTTGCGGTGGCTGAGTTTTTTTTGCGTTACCCTGCGTTGCGTGCTTTCCTCACCGTCCACACAAACAGCATAGCCGCGAGCAGAGTTGAAAGCACGTCCGCGACCGGCTGCGCCCACACAAGGCCGTAAGCGC
>CAZJOU010000220.1:0-3639 GCA_964547685.1 uncultured Treponema sp.
GCTACAACTACAACGGAAAACTTCGCTGCGGAGAACTTTTGCTTCGCGAAGACGGTAGCATTGTGCAAATCCGAAGAAAAGAAACGATAGACGACTTGTTTGCAACGTTGGATTTGGGCGGAGTTAGCGAATTTAATTAGGAAATATTCTTTTCTATGTTAAAATAAAATTATGACACAAAGTGAACAGCAGGAAAATGCAAAGTTGTTTGCGGAAAACTGGCGCGATAAAGGCGACGAAAAGCAAGAAACTCAGCGTTATTGGATTGGGATTTTGGGCGAAGTTCTTGGCATTAGAAATCCGCAAAATTATATAGAATTTGAAAAACGCGTAAAACGAGTTGAAACTCATCATAACGAGCCGACAGACATCCGTCATTGCGACCCAAAGTGTAGCGAAGGGAAAGCAATCTTAGAAAGTAACAGAGATTGCTTCGTCGCTAACGCTTCTCGCAATGACGAAAAAAATAAAAACGTATCTAGCAATAACGTTAAAAGAACAAACTTCATCGACGCATATATTCCTGAAACAAAAGTTTTAATTGAACAAAAAGGAATCAAAATCGACTTGAACAAAGCATACGAACAGAGCGACGGAACAATTCTTACTCCGTTTGAGCAGGCAAAGCGGTATGCAGACGAAATGCCTTATGATTTGCGTCCGCGATGGATTGTTGTTTCAAACTTTGCAGAAATTCATGTTCACGATATGAATAAACCAAATGAAGAGCCAGAAATTATTTTCTTAAAAAATTTGGAAAAAGATTTTTATCGGCTTGAGTTTTTGGTTGACCGCAAAAATGAAAATATTCGACGCGAAGAAGAAATTTCTATTGCCGCAGGAAAACTTGTTGGCAAAATGTACGACGCATTAATAAAAGAATACATAAATCCAACTGCGGAAAGTTACCGTTCATTAAATATTTTGTGTGTTCGTCTTGTTTTCTGCTTTTATGCGGAAGACGCTGGACTTTTTGCAACGCGAACAAGTTTTGAAGATTACATAAAAAGTTTTAATTTGCAAAATGTTCGCGTTGGTTTAATAAAACTTTTTAAGGCGTTAGATACAAAACTAGAAGAACGCGATAAATACGACGATTCGTTAAAGCCGTTCCCATATATAAATGGCGGTTTGTTCAAAGATGAAAACATTGAAATTCCAAACTTTACGCAAGAAATTGTAGATGTTCTTGTAAATGACTGTGCTCCGTTCGACTGGCACGAAATTAGCCCGACAATTTTTGGTGCGGTTTTTGAAAGCACATTAAACCCAGAAACGCGACGCAAAGGCGGAATGCATTACACTTCAATTCAGAATATTCACAAAGTAATCGACCCTCTTTTTATGGATTCGCTAAATGCAGAGTTCAACGTCATTGAAAACGGAGCAAAGCAATATAAGAAACAATATTCAGCAAAACTTCTTGCTTTTCAAGAAAAACTTGGTTCTCTTACGTTTCTTGACCCAGCGTGTGGTTCGGGGAACTTTCTTACAGAAACTTACATTTCTCTTCGTCGGCTTGAAAACAAAGTTATTTCCGCATTGAATAAAGGCGAAAAAGTTCTTGGATTTGACGAGTTTATAAAAGTAAAAATTAATCAGTTTTATGGAATTGAAATTAACGACTTTGCTGTAACTGTTGCGAAAACTGCACTTTGGATTGCAGAAAGTCAAATGATAAACGAAACAGAAAAAATCTTGGAACAGAGAATTGATTTTCTTCCGCTTAAAGATCACGCAAACATCGTTGAAGGAAATGCGCTTAGAATGGATTGGACGACGCTTTCTGACATTTCTGAAAATTCGGGCTTTTTGTTTGCTGAAAAACTTAATGTTTATAAAATCGACAAAGACTTTGGAAATATTGATATTCGAGAAACTGCTCCTGAGTACGGAAAACATTACAAAGAATTAAATGTTGTTGCAAAAGAAGTTGAAAACAAAGAACTTCCTAAAAAAGAAGAGCCAAAACCACACGAATACGATTATATAATCGGAAATCCGCCTTTTGTTGGCGCTCGCTATATGAATAAAGAGCAAAAAGATGATGTGCTTTTAACGTTTGGCAAAAACTGGCAAGGTGTTGGCGATTTGGATTATGTTTGCTGCTGGTACAAAAAGGCTTTTGATACAATTAAAAATACGCAGTCTTGCTGCGCATTTGTTTCAACAAATTCTTTAACACAAGGCGGAACTGTTGCTAATTTGTGGAAGCCACTTTTTGAATCTGGTCTAACAATTGATTTTGCTTGGCGAACGTTCAAATGGCAAAATGAAACTACAGACAAAGAACACATGGCAGCGGTTCATTGCGTGGTTGTTGGGTTTAGTTGCAAAATTTCGTCATTGCGAGATAGAGAGCAAAGCGAACGTAGCGAAGAATCTCCTAAATTTATCATCGATGAAAAAGGCGAAAAGCATATCGCTAAAAACATAAACGGATATTTGATGGATGCTCCGAATGTATTTATTGAAAACCGAAAAAAGCCATTATGCAATGTAAAAGAAATGGTGTTCGGAAGCATGGCAAATGATGGAAGAAATTTGTTGATTGAAGAAGATGAATATGCAGACTTTGTAACGCATGATCCTAAATCTGAAAAATACATTAGACAGTTTTTAGGTTCAGAAGAATTTATAAACAACAAAAAGCGTTACTGTTTATGGTTAGTTGGAGCAAGTCCCGCAGAAATTCGAAAAATGCCGCTTGTTTATGAACGAGTTGGAGCGGTAAAAAAGTTGCGTGAATCAAGTTCTCGCGAAGCTACTCGTAAACTTGCAAACACATCTTGGCTTTTTGGTGAAATTCGCCAGCCGGAAAGCGGAAATTATCTTTTGATTCCACGAGTTTCGTCAGAAAACCGCAGATATGTTCCAATTGGTTTTATTAGTTCAGATGTAATTGCAAGCGATGCAACTCTTATAATTCCAAATGCAGAACTTTATGATTTTGGAATTCTTACATCTTCTGTTCATATGGCTTGGATGCGCGCAGTTGCAGGAAGATTGAAGAGCGATTACAGATATTCTGCACAAATTGTGTACAATAATTTTCCGTTTGTAGTGGTTAAAAAGGAAAGTCACGCGGATTCGGAATTGCTACGCAATTCCAATGCAAAGAATGAAACTAACAATAAAACAGAAAAAGTCTCGAATCAGTGTGGCAATTTCCTGCAATGTACTGAACAGCAAGCACAGAAAATCGAGGAAACCGCTCAAGGCATTCTTGACGCTCGTGCGAAATATCCAGATTCTTCGTTTGCCGATTTGTACGATGAAACTTTAATGCCACCGGATTTGCGTAAGGCACATGAAGAAAACGACAAAGCGGTTATGCAGGCTTACGGATTTAGTACAAAAATGGCTGAATCGGAGATTGTAGCGGAGTTGTTTAATATGTACGAAAAATTGGCGCGACAACTCTGACTATGACAAGAACATTGTTGATGGTCATTCGTCATTGCGAGCGTAGCGAAGCAATCTCAGAAACTTAATAAGATTGCTTCGTCGCTAAAGTTTCTCGCAATGACGTTTTAAATTATTAATTAGGTCTGCTATAAAATAATGACCGCCAGCGGTCTTATACAGAGGTTATATGAAAAAACATTCTTTTTTTGTTTTGGTTGTGGCTTTGCTTTG
>CAZJOU010000221.1:0-3617 GCA_964547685.1 uncultured Treponema sp.
AACAAACTTCTTGTTGCTTCGTTTATTCGCTTTGCAACAACTGGATTATTCATTGTGTAAAGATGAACGCCATCTACGCCATTTGTAACTAAATCTGCAATTTGGTCTATTGCGTACGCAATTCCAGCGTCGCGGATTGCTTCGGGTTCATCTGCGTAGCGGTCCATCATTCGAATAAATTTCTTTGGCAAAACTGCGTTTGTCATGCTAACCATTCTTTCTATTGATTTTTTATTTGTTGCTGGCATAATTCCTGCTTCAATAGGAACATTTATTCCAACTAATTGGCAACGTTCAAGGAATGTGTAAAATTTTTCGTTATCAAAAAATAATTGACTTAAAAGATGTTCCGCTCCGGCATCAACTTTTTTCTTTAAATTTTTAAGGTCATCAATTGGTCCTTTTGAATCTGGATGACATTCTGGATAGCAAGCACCTAAAATCTTAAATCTCTTTCCGTCTGTGCGCTTTTCGTTAAATTCTCGAATAAATGTAATTAAATCGCTTGCGTGTAAAAAATCGTTTACAGGTTCGCGCCCTTCTACTCTGTCGCCACGAAGAGCAAGTATATTTTCTATTCCGGCTTCCTGAAATTGCTTAAGCACAAATAACGCATCTTTTTTTGTCATATTTATACAAGGCATATGAACTGCGCTTTCTACGCCACAAACGTTTTTTATTCGCTTTGCAATATTAAGCGTGTTTTCGCAATTTTCGCTTCCGCCTGCGCCATAAGTTACGCTTATAAAATCTGGCTTTATGTCGCTAAGTTCAGAAAGTGTGTTATAAACTGTTTCTATGTTCATTGTCTTTTTTGGTGGAAAAACCTCAAAAGAAAATGCAGTTTTTTCTGTTGTTGTAATCATATTTAAATAATAGCGAATAAAAGAAAATTAAGAAAGTGAATAAACTATTTAAAAAAATTTGTGAAACATTTCCGAATTTACAATTTTTTTGCGATATATATATTATAGGACTTTAATTTAAAAATTTATTGGGAATGTTCGATTTTTAAGGCGGTTGTCTTCCTAAACTCTATCAAATGGATTTATATTCGTTTGAATTAAAAGATTAGGGAGGCTTGCTTATGACTTTATATCTTGCAATAGAAATTGCTAGTTGTATAGCAACAATTGTAAGTACAGTTATAGCGTTGCTCTCTTATTTAAAAAAGAATAAAGAGTAAATAAAAAAGCCGCCTTGTCTTACCCCCTGGCGGCTTTTTCGCCAAAACGGAGGGCAACCCGAAATAAAATCGAGCATTCCCTTCTTTTTTTCTATAACTTATACATTCAATATATATTATATTTTTTTTTTCGTCAATTTTTATTTTACCTATATCAAAGATTCCCAAAAAATGAATTTGGCAATTCGCTTTTATATTGATATAATTACAAATATGACACGAGAAGACGAAATTGCAGCAAAAGCGGTTAGAAATTCAACATTAAAATCGCTAAAAGTAAAAAAAGAACTTAGAATTAAACAAATAAAAGAAGAAGCCGAAGAAAAAATTCGCGAAGTAAACATTCAATATGCAGACGACCCAGAACGACTTCGCGCAAAGTATGCTGCAGATGATTACGCAAAAACCGAAAAAGCTAAAAAAAGAGCCGAAAAGCGAATTGCAAAAGAAAAAGCGCGTAACGAACGGGAACGCAAAGTACGAAAATATACACTTGGCGAAGAAATTTTTAGTTCAATTGTTCAAGGACTTGGCGCAGGACTTTTTGTTGCCGCTACAGTTTTACTAAATGTTCGCGCAATAGACAAAGTTCCTGGCAATTATCAAAGTATTTACATTGTACTTTTTAATTGTTTTGGAATTGCTATGCTTTTAAATTACATTTTTTCTGTTTTAAGCCACGCTTTAACAAATAGCACAGCAAAAGAAGTTTTTAAAAGATTTACTCGCATTTTAATTTTTGTTGTAATTGATGCAACATATTTTATTTATACGCTTGCTGCAATAGAAGGTGGAACAATTTCGCCACTTTACGGAACAATTGTAACAGGAATTGCAACAGTTTGTTCTATTGTTGGCATTTTTATTTACGCCATTGGCGGAAGTCGCTTTGAAACTGTAAATATCATTTTTGATGCAATTTTAGGTTGGGGCGGACTTTTTATTTGTGCAAACATTTACCACGCAATTACAAACAAAAGTTTTGCAATGTTAATTGCATGCGGAATTTTTTACACAATCGGTTTAGTATTTTGTTCAATTAGAAAAGTAAGATTTATGCACGCCATTGGCGACTTAATAGTTTTGGTAGCGAGCGTTTATTTGTTCTTTTCGTATTTTTTGATGTATTAGGGAAAATACTAGAAGGGCGGACAACCGCCCTACGCCTCAAACCTTCGGTTTTCGTCTACCCACCGTGCGGGGACACCCCGCAACGCCCCGTTATAGCGTTTTACTCACTTACTACCCGATAATCCCAGTTATGCTTTGGATAGCGACCTTTCATTTCTTTGCAAATTTCTGGCCAAGTTGTGTTCCAAAAATTTGCAAGGTCATCGGTAATTTGTAGCGGACGGCGCGCTGGCGAAAGAAGTTTTAATAAAACTGGCATTTCTAAAACTTTTGGCGTTTTAAAACAACCAAAAATTTGCTGAATTATTATTTCCAAAACTGGCCTAATTACAGTTTTTCCATCTTTAAGTTGTTGCTTTTCGTACAAAACTTTGCATTTTTTTCCATTTTCTAACTTAATTTGCAAAGGAACTTCTTTATCAATTATTGTTCCATCTAAAAACCAATAAAGCGCATCGTAAACAGTTTTTTCTTGAACGCTAGTTTTTCCAGACAAAAACGGCAAAAGCCATTCGTTTACATTTTTTTCTAGATTTTGTTTTTCCGCTTTATTTTCAACATTTTTTTGTTGAGCATAAAATTCCGCACGCACCAATAAATTTTTCGTTTCGTTACTTAAAGGCAAACTTTCCAAACCTTTTTGTTCAACTTGCGCACAAATTGCATCTGCAAAATCTTGTGGCAACGTTGGCAATTTTTTAGACGAAATCACTATTTTTCCGTAAACCGTAAGTTCATTCTTAATAAGTTTATTGTTTTCAAACGAAAATTCAACTTTTATTTTAAGTCGACTTTGTAAAAATTCTTCCGCTTCGATTTCGGAAATTGGCAAAAACGAATAAATTGTTCCTTCTGTAGTTCCAGAATCAACTTCGGGCGCAACAATCCAAGTAGGAAGCGTTGCATTTTTTTCTATAATTTCTTTTTTTAAGTGAGCAATTCTTGCGCTTGGAAATTGGTAAAGTCCTTTTTGTTCTGTTTGGCGCGCAATTCTATCTGGAAAACCAAATAAAAGCGCATTTACTTTTGAAGTCGAATTAAATTTTACATTTTTTGGCAAAGAATTTACGCGACGATTAATATCATTTAGAAATTTTTTTTGAATTTCTTGCGACATTTTTGAATAATTCGAAAATTCCAGCGCAATTTCAGAATGCCCATGCAAAACGCAAACAGAAAGTCGCGGAGAAATTCCAATTTTTAAAACTGCTTTTCCAATTTCTGTAATTTTGCCATTTTCAGAAAGGCAACCAAGACTTTTTAATAAATTTTCCGCTTCGTTCCAAGCGGCAACAGTTGG
>CAZJOU010000222.1:0-3601 GCA_964547685.1 uncultured Treponema sp.
TTTGGAAAGAACGCCGGAAATCAGCACAACGCAGATAAAACGTGATTTGGAGAAGACGAAGTAGCAATGCAATCCGTAAAGAAAAATGCTGCGTTAAATGTCGCAAGAACTTTGATGGCTTTGATATTTCCGCTTGTAACATTTCCTTATGTTTCTCGTGTTTTAGGTCCTAGCGGAACTGGAAAAGTTCATTACGCACAGTCGATTGTTTCTTATTTTTCGATGATTGCAATGCTTGAAATTAATACTTATGGGCTTAGAGAAGCGGCAAAAATCCGCGATGACAAAGAAAAACTTTCCAAATTTTATAAAGAAATTATGACGATAAATCTTGCTTCAACTGTTTCTGCATACATTCTGTTTTTCGTTGCTTTGATTGTGTTTAAAAATCTTTCTGAATATAAAAATCTTCTTTTGGTAACTTCTGCTTCAATTTTGTTCACAACGCTTGGAGTTGAATGGCTTTACGGAGCGGTTGAAGATTACACATATATAACAATTCGTTCGATTGCATTTCAATTTGTTGGACTTATTTTACTTTTTGTTTTGGTAAAAGACAGTGATGATGTTCTTCAGTACGCAAGTCTTTCTGTAATAACGAATGTTGGCTCAAATATTTTGAACTTTTTTCATTGCAAAAAATATATTTACGTTTTCAAAAAATATTCGATTGAAATAAAAAAGCATTTAAAACCGATTTTTATTCTTTTTGGAACGACTGTTGCAATCAGCGTTTATACGGTTTTGGACACAACAATGCTTGGCGTTATTTGCGGAGATGAACAAGTCGGACTTTATAACGCTGCAACAAAAATCGATAAGATTGTTATGAGCCTTATTGTTTCGGTTGGTGCGGTTGTAACGCCAAGAATGTCAAATCTGATTGAAACAAACCGTGAATATTTTGAAAGGCTTTTGACTAAAACTTGTAATTTGTATTTGATGCTTACAATTCCGTGTGCAGCAGGTCTTTGTTTTTTGGCAAAACCAATAATTCTTCTTTTTTGCGGAGAACAATTTGCTTCCGCCGTCCAAACAATGCAGATAATGACGCCGATTATCATTTTTATTTCGTTCGGGCAGTTTTTTACAAATCTGATTTTTACTCCGATGAGAAAAGACAAATTTTCGCTTTTTCCAGTTTTGGCTGGTGCATTGGTGAATTTTATTCTCAATTCAATTTTGATTCCGAAATTTTACGCTTTTGGAGCTGGAATTGCGACTGTTGTTGCAGAATTCACTGTTTGCATCACAAAGTTTTTTCTTGCAAAGAAACTTTCAATAAATATGAAAGCACTTTTTAAAAATTTTTATCAATATTTAATTTCCGCTGTTGTTATGATTTTTGTGCTTTTTGCAATTTCACTTTTAAAAATCAATATGATTTTTAATCTTGTTCTGTCAATTTTGCTTGGTGCAACAATTTATGGTTTGATTTTGCTTTTGTTCAAAAATGAATATCTTCTTGATTTTTTTTCAGTGTTAAAACGGAGGATAAAAAATGCCTGAACTTAGCATAATTGTTCCTGTTTTTAATGCGGAAAAATATTTGTCCGAATGTATTGATTCGATTCTTTCTCAGTCTTTTAAGGATTTTGAACTGATTTTAATTGATGATGGTTCAAAAGATTCTTCGCTTGAAATTTGCAAAGCGTATGAGCAAAAAGATTCTCGCGTAAAAGTTATTCATCAAGAAAATGGCGGACCTGGAAAAGCACGTAACAACGGTTTAGAAAATGCAAAAGGCGAATGGATTGGATTTGTTGATTCGGACGACTGGATTGAAAAAGAAACTTACGAAACTGCACTGAACATTGCAAAAGAAAAAAATGCTGACTTAGTTCAGTGGGAACTTGTTATGGAATATCCAGACAATTCTGTTCCAAACAAATGCAAGGCAGAAGGATTTTTTACAGCAGAACAATCTGGAAAATACTATCGTTCTGTTGTTTATGCTTCGATTTTTAAAAGAACAATTATTGAAGAAAACAAAATCCGTTTTCCAACAGATTCATCATTATCTGAAGATGCACTTTTCAACTATCAATATTACTTAAAGGCAAAAAACTGCTATTACATTGAGAAATGCTTTTATCATTTTAGGCAAAATGAATCTTCCATAACTCACAATGTTACAAAAGAGATGATTCTCGGGAAAAAAAAAGTTCTTGATGAAATTTCAGAACTTGCAAAACAAAATGGCGGATTTGGATATGTAAAAAACATAAAGCGAAACGCAAAATTGCAAGCGTTGACTTGGACAAAAGTTCCTGACTATAAACTTTTTCGCAAATTATATCCAGAAATCAAATATAAAGATTTAATCACAAACGAAATGTCGTTCAAAACGAAAATCTGGATTTTTCTTGTTTATTTGCATTTTGATTTTCTTGCTTCGCTTTTATGGAAAATCAAGCATTTTTCAAAAGGCGGCAAAAAATGAAATTGATAGAAAAAATCGCATTTTACAAGAAAAACGGAAAACTTTCTCAAAAAATAAAATCAGCCTTAAAATACAAGTTCTCATCATTTTTGATTTCTTTCCCATTTGCGTTTTATTTTGGGAAACGTCCAGGCGAAAACAAAATCTATTTTGAAAATTACAAGTTTTATTTTGTGTTGAAAAAGCGCTTTTCGCGAGTTTTGAAAAAATTGCCAATTTACGAAGAAAACAACGAACAAAACGCAAAAATAATTTGGTGGTGCTGGCTTCAAGGCGAAGAAAATGCTCCAAATTTGTGCAAAGCGTGTCTTGCGTCTTTAAGAAAAAATCTTCCTGATTTTAAAATCAATATCGTTACAGAAAAAAATATGTGGAATTTGATTACAGTTCCAGATTTTATTAGGAAAAAGTATGAACGCGGAATAATTTCCAAAACGCATTTTAGCGATATTTTGCGTACTTGCCTTTTATGCGAGTACGGCGGAGTTTGGATTGACTCAACGGTTTGTTGCACAGGCTACAAAGCAGATATTTTTAGCGAAAATCTTTTTTACTTTTCAAACATAATGCGAGGCGATGACGGAATTGCTTTTTCAAGCTGGCTTATTTCCGCACACAAAAACGAACCAGTCTTGCTAACAATTCGTGATTTGCTTTTTTATTACTGGAAGAAGCACAATCATCTTTATCATTACTTTTTATATCATTTTCTTGCAACTATGGTCTTGGAAAAATATCCAGAAATTGCAAAGAAAGTTCCTGTTTTTTCAAACGTTCCGCCGCACATTATGCAACGTGAGCTTTTCAGTGAATATTCAGAAAAAAGATTTAAGCAATATGAAACAATTAGTGATTTTCATAAGCTGACATATAAATTTTTACCAAGCCAAAACAAAAATGGCACTTTGTATGAGTTTTTGATTTCGGAAAACAATTTTGCAGAAAAAGATGGAGAAAAAGAGAGACGTAAAAACTGAATAAAATTCGACTTCTACCAAAAGCCGAGTTGAAATAAATTCGCAAGGCTTGCTTTGATTGCAGACCTTGCAGGAACGTTCTTTGACATTTTTATTTTTCGAAAAACTATGCTTTGACAGTTTGTGGCTGTTTTTGTAGTTCCAAAACTTTTTCTAAAGGAATTCCCGTACATTCTGAAAT
>CAZJOU010000223.1:0-3599 GCA_964547685.1 uncultured Treponema sp.
GTATTTCGCAAAACCTTCCTTTCAGGCCCCGCTAACGCTCGGTCTCGCTTCGCGTACCGCTCGCTCGCCTTTTGCTTCGCAAAAGCCTTACAGCAAGGCGCAGGCGGATAGCGTAAAATCGCGAGTGACGTAGCGATTTTAGCGAGTCTCGGTTGAGCCCCTGCGAAACCGCTGAATGAAGGCGCAGGCGGATTACTAGGGACAGAAATTGCCTCCTGCAATTTCTGTCCCATTAGAACTTGCGAAGCAAGTTCTATGAGCTCTTGGCGGACGTCGTGTCCGCCGATTAGCACGTCATTCCGTGCTCCGACACGGAATCTACTTGTTTGGTGAATTTGCCATTTTCGCAAGGGAATAGCGAAGGCAACTAGTTTTTACGTAATTCGCTTTGTGGCTATTAGTGAACTAAACTATTTTTTTTTCGAAACTTTTTTCTAAAACCAATTGCGAAAACCTAAAAAATTCCGCATAATCAAAATATGAGTTTCGGCGCAAACTTAAAGCGGATGTTGCTAATCCGCGACATTTCTACGAAAGAACTTGCGTACACGAGTGGCCTAAAAATCAACACGATAAATAGTTATCTAAAAACGAACGGAACCCAGCCGACGGCCGAAAAAGCGGTAAAAATTGCAAAAGCGTTGAACACGAGCGTAGAATTTCTGGTGAACGGATTTGAATCTTTTCCGAAGAATGATAAAAGCGAAATAAAAACAGCGCGCCGAAAAATCAATCTTATAAAAAATCTAGAAAAAATGACGCCCGAAGCGCGCGAGCCAATTCTTAAAATGATTTTGGATATGACCGAACTTTCTAAAACGAATAAAATTGAGCAAATTGAATCTGGGGCGAATGGCGAAAATGACTAGTGTTTATCGCAATTCGCGCGGCGAATAGCGAAGAAAACTAGTATTTTTGCAACGACATTAGCATTTACACCAAACAAGTAGATTCCGTGCCGGAGCACGGAATAACGCACACAACGGCGGACAGGACGTTCGCCAAGAGCTCGTGAAAATGCGAAGCATTTGAAATGGAACGGAAATTACACGAGGTAATTTCTGTTCTTAGGGATGACGTGCTAAACAAGGCGAGAGCGAATAACGAAGAAAACTAGTGTTTACGCAACTCGAGCGAGGGTTGGCGAACATAACTTGTGTTTGCGAAACTTACGAAAAAAACGCAAAGTGTGAAAATACCTAGTTTCCTTACCAACTGCGCTCGGGTATGGAAGGGCGCGCCGAAGGCGCGTTCCGAAGGAATGAGCGTAGCGGAACCCTGAAACACCCGCTTACGAAAATCACTTGCGCCCAAAATAAAATCAGTTTTAATCTAGTAATATATTACTAATTAATAAAAATATAACAAAATGTTACTTATTTAACCGAAATCACGTTTGATTTTTCTAAAATTCGTTCAATGAGTTTTAGCAAAAATCTAAAAGAATCGATGAAAGTTTCGAACGTAACTATAAAAGAACTTTCGGTAAAAACGGGAATCAGCGAAAACACGATAAGCAGCTACTTAAAAAACGAAGGCGCCGAGCCGACCGCTGAAAAAGCGGTAAAAATTGCAGAGGCGCTTGGCACATCAGTTGAATTTTTGGTTACCGGCTTTGAAAAGTCAAACGCCGACGCGGAATTTGAAGTTCATCACGTAGGGAAATATGAAGACATAATAAAATTCTTCGAAAAACTGCCACCCGAAGCGCAAGAGCCAATCGCGAGGTTGGTTTCTGACATAAGCAAGAACTTTTCGAAATGAAGTGGTGAGTTGGTGGAATAGCAAAGAATTTTTTTTATACGTTTTACTTGTCATTTCACAAATGTCTGAATCTACATGATTTAGCAAAGCGAAATTTATAACGCAAAAAATGAATAAAAAATGCGTGATATTTTCGTTATAAACTCCATACTAACTCCATTGAAAATTTATCCCCATTTTTATAAACTAAAGTAAATGGCAACACGTTCAGAAGAATATCTAATCTCTTTGATTCATGAAATTCAAAAACTTCCTACAGAAACTGAATGGATAGAGTTAAAATGCAACAATTCAAATCCACAGATGATTGGTGAATATATTTCTGCGCTAAGTAATTCTGCCGCTCTTTGTGAAAAACCTTATGCATATCTTGTTTGGGGCTTGGAAGATAAAAATCACGCAATTATTGGAACAACATTTGACTATAAAAACGCAAAAAAAGGCAATGAAGAATTAGAAAATTGGCTTACAAGACTATGCAATCCTCGACTTAATCTTAAATTTTTTGAAATTCAAATTGAAAACAAAAAGGTTGTTCTTTTAGAAATTCCAATGGCGGAAAGAATGCCAACAAGTTTTGCAGGCGAAGAATTTATACGAATAGGCTCCGTAAAACAAAATTTAAAATCATTTCCAGATAAAGAGCGTGCATTATGGAAAAATTTTGAAACAACACCTTTTGAACTGCGAGCCACTCAAGAAAATCTTACAGAAGACAAAATTACAAATCTTTTAGATTTTTCTAAATATTACGATAAAATGAATATGCCAATTCCAAGAAATAGAACGGATATTTTAAATGATTTAGTAAACGAAAAATTTATTACAAAAAAGACAGAATCTCACTTTGATATAACAAATATGGGTGCAATTCTTATAGCAAAAGATTTAAAAAAGTTTGAAAAATTAAGTAGAAAATCAATTCGTGTAATTTGGTACAAAAATAATAATCGATTAGAAACAATACGCGAGCAGGAATTTTCTACTGGTTATGCTTTTTCACATGAAGAAGTTTCTAATTACATAATGACAATAATTCCTCAGCACGAAGAAATAGAAGGTTCAACTAGAAAATCTGTATTCAGCTATCCAGAAATTGCAATTCGCGAATTAACTGCAAATATGATGATTCATCAAGATTTTGAACAACGTGGAACAAATCCAATGGTAGAAATATTTTCGGATAGAATTGAATTTTCAAATCCAGGAATACCTCTTGTAAACATAAACCGAATTGTAGACACAGTACCAGTTTCAAGAAATGAAAACATAGCAAGTTTTATGCATAAATGTGGAATCTGCGAAGAGCGCGGTAGCGGTTACGATAAAATAATCCAATCAACAAGTGAAAACAAAATGCTTGCACCAAAAATAGAAATTCAAGAAAACCAATTTACAAAAGTAATTCTTTTTAAGAAAGCACCATTTGAAACTCTTACAAAAGAATCCAGAGTTAGAACTTGTTATTTGCAAGCGTGTCTTGCTTATGTAAATTTTTCTGCAATAACAAATAGCGACATTCGTAATCTGTTTGGACTTTCAGAAAACGAAAGTTATAAATCATCAAGAATAATAAAAGACGCCTTAGACGAAAATCTTATAAAACCAGTCGATACAGAAACCGCACCTCGCTATATGCGATACATTCCAACTTGGGCATAATCTAACTTGCAGTAACTTGCAAAAATGCGTAAACGTTGAAATATAAAATATTGTATTTTTGTATATTATAAAGAAATAGACAATGTACAAATGTAAAATCGTTAAAAAAATTAGGATTTCTAACTTGCAGTAACTTGCAAAAAAAGGGCTGCCCAAGAACGGACAACCCTTAA
>CAZJOU010000224.1:0-3554 GCA_964547685.1 uncultured Treponema sp.
TGGAAGAAGCAGAAAAAAACGGCGCAAAGTTCGAATTTAAGCCATATTGGGGCTGCGACATTGCAACAGAACACGAACGTTATCTTACAGAAAAGATTTTTGGTTGTCCTGTAATGGTTTACAACTATCCAAAAGAAATAAAATCTTTCTATATGAAACAAAATGACGACGGAAAAACCGTAAAAGCAGTTGATGTTCTTGTTCCAGGAATTGGCGAACTTATTGGCGGTTCTGAACGCGAAGAAAACTTTGAAAAGCTTTTAAAAGTTTGCGAAGAACGCAAAATGGATATGAAAAATTACGAATGGTACTTGGATTTGCGCCGCTTTGGTTCAGTTCCACATTCAGGATTTGGACTTGGCTTTGAACGCTTAATTCGCTACGTAACCGGAATGGAAAACATTCGCGATGTAATTCCGTTCCCGCGTGCTCCAAAACTTGCAGATTTTTAAGTTTTATTTTAATCTGAAGTATGAAAGAAAAAATAAAATCTGGTTTGATTCATACAAGCCAGATTGTTTATTTAACAGCAAGAGCATTTTTTCAAAACGGACTAGGCGCGTGTGCATCTGACTGCACATTGAACTTTATTTTTAGCGCAATTCCGCTAGTTATGCTAACACTTACAATCTTTATTGGAATTCTTCATGCATCGCCTTCTATTTTGGAAGGATTTTCTACTCTTTCCGACCAAATTGCGCCTTTTTTTAATATTAGCGACTACATTAATGGGCTTAGCGGCGGTTTTGTTGTAAATTGGGTTAATTTCGTTCTTGCCTGCTTTATGATTTGGATGGCGCGCAAGGTTTTTCTTTCTGTTATTCAAAGTCTTTCTAAAATTTTTAATACAGTTGCGCCTTCCCGACCAGTTATTAAGCAACTTTTAACATTTGGTGGCGAAGTTTTAATTGTAGTTGTTGTTGCAGTTGTATTTTTTGCAGCGTTTCTTACACGACAAATTTTTAAGCTTCCAGTTTTTCAAAAAATATCTTCGCTTTCACCGTTTTTATTCAGTCATTTTTCTAATTTTCTTGTAAACTTAGTTTTGTACATAGTAATTTTTATTATGACATTAGTTGCGTACAAATTTGGTTCTGGAACAAAACCTAAAACAAAACTTTGCTTTTTTTCTGCGCTACTTTGCACAGTAAGTTTTTACGTAACCGTAACTGTAATTTCTGTTTTTATGAACAAAGCAAATTACAACACAATCTACGGAGTTTTAAGCAACGTTATAATTCTTCTTTTTGAAGTTTGCATTTTTTTTAATTTGTTTTTAATTTTTGCGCAAGTTATTTATACAATTCAATTTTTTAATTCAAATCTTTTGGCAGAACTTTATCTTTTACCAAAACCGCAAGCCAAAAGTATTGATGATATAATTCGTAGAGCAATATTTATAACTCCGTCCGCTTTAATGACAAAAGAAAATATGGAAATTTTTAAAATTGGCGAAGAAATTTACAAAGAAGGCGACAAAACAGAATGTGTTTACTATCTTGTTTCTGGAAATGTAAAAGAAGAACGCGATGAAACTATAAAATTCCGTTCAGAAGGAAGTTTTTTTGGCGACTTAGATTTTACGCTAGACACATTTCATCATTCTACGGCAACCGCTTTAACAGAATGTAAAATTATAAAAATTTCAAAGGAAGATTTTAATGAACTTTTGGACAAAAATCCAAAAGCTGCAATAAAAGCAATGTCAAAGTTGTCGCGATATGCGGCCAAATTTTATGGACGAGATGAAACTATTTTGTTATAGTTTTATTTGGTGATTGAAGCTCTATTCGACATTTCAACTGAGAAAGTGTCATTATCGGGCTTGACCCGATAATCTACTTGTTATAGATTGCCGTGTCAAGCACGGCAATGACAAAATTTCAAAATTAGTTGTTTTGTAGAATTGACCAAGCAATTTATTATAGGATTTTCTAATGACTAAGTATATTTTTGTAACAGGTGGAGTTGTTTCTGGACTTGGCAAAGGAATTGCCGCTGCTTCTATTGGTCTTATTTTAAAAAATTTAGGACTAAAAGTTGTTAATCAGAAATTTGACCCATATTTAAACATCGATCCTGGAACAATGAATCCAATTCAGCACGGAGAAGTTTTTGTAACAGACGACGGAGCCGAAACCGATTTGGATCTTGGACATTACGAAAGATTTACAGACACATCTTTATCTCAATCTTCTAACACAACTGCCGGCCGCGTTTATTTAACAGTTTTAAATATGGAACGCGAAGGAAAATTTAACGGCGGAACAGTTCAAGTAATTCCAAATATTACAGAAGAAATAAAACGCAGAATGTTGCTTTCTACAAAAGAAACAAATGCCGATGTAATTATTACAGAAATTGGCGGAACAATTGGCGACATTGAATCTTTACCGTTTGTAGAAGCAATTAGACAAATAAAATACGAAGTTGGCGAAGAAAACTGTTGCTACATTCACCTTACGCTGGTTCCTTACATTGCAACTGCACACGAATTAAAGACAAAACCAACTCAACATTCTGTAAAAGAATTGCAAGAACTTGGAATTAAGCCAAACATTATTATGTTGCGCACAGAACACGCAATAGACGAACAAACTCGCGAAAAACTTGCAAACTTTTGCAATGTAGATCCAGCACATATTATTCAAAACTTAAACGCACGTTCTATTTACGAAGTTCCACTTCAACTAGAAAAAGAAGGACTTGGAAAAGCGGTTTGCACAGCACTTGGAATTAACAAAGGTCCAGCAGATTTGTCTGAATGGGCGCGCGTTGTTGAACGCTTTAATAATCCAAAGCAAAGTGTAAAAATTGCCTTAGTTGGAAAATACGTTGCTTTGCACGACGCATATCTTTCTGTTGTAGAATCTTTAATTCATGGCGGAATAGAAAATCTTGCTTCTATAGAAATTGACTGGATTTCTTCGGAAGATTTAATTGATGACGAAACTACAGAAAATCGCTTAAAAAGTGCAGATGCAGTTATTGTTCCAGGCGGATTTGGCGGACGCGGAATAGAAGGAATGATTAGCACAGCAAAATATTGTAGAACGCACAATGTTCCATATTTTGGAATTTGTTTGGGAATGCAAATTGCTTGCATTGAATATGCGCGAAACGTTTTAGGTTTTAAAGACGCAAATTCTACAGAAATGAATCCTAAAACAACGCATCCTGTAATAGATTTAATGCCAGACCAAACTGGAAAAATTCTTGGTGGAACGCTTAGACTTGGAAAGTTTGAATGTACAGTAACGCCTGGAACAAAAACAGAAAAGGCTTACGGTTCTACAACTATTTGGGAACGCCACAGACATCGTTACGAATTTAACAATGTTTATAGAAAAGATTTTGAAAATGGCGGACTAATAATTGCAGGCGTAAATCCGGAACGAAATCTTGTAGAAATTGTAGAAGTTCCAAATCATCCGTGGATGGTTGGAGTTCAATTTCACCCAGAATTTAAAAGCCGCCCGAACAAAGCCGGTCCGCTTTTTAGAGAATTTATAAAAGCAGCGTGCGAAAACAAAAACGCAAAAAATAAATAGATT
>CAZJOU010000225.1:0-3511 GCA_964547685.1 uncultured Treponema sp.
GGATCTTTGTATTTAGCCAAACTGTCGTCTATGCGCGAAATTGCATCGCTTAAAGGAATTTTTGGCCTATTGTCGTATTGTTCCATTTCTAAGGTTGCTAAGCCTTCGTCGCGTAATTGCATTTTTGGTAAATCTTCGCTTCTCATAAGATTAGAATTGTATGCAAAGTCTGCGTAAGCAATAAGTCCGGGAACAAAATCTGGCCAGTTTTCTACGCAAAACGAAAGTAGTTTTACACATTGCGCGCTTTCTTCTGAATCTTTTGCCCATTTTGCGCTATTTACAAAAATTGCCGGCAAAAATTTAGCAGATTCTTTGCTATTTGCGTCAGATTCAGGCAAAAAATAATTTCCACGATAATCTGTAATAGAATCTAAAAATTGCTTTCTAATGTCTTCTGCGCTAAGCGAATCGCCAAGCCAAGTGTACGAATCTTGTAAAATTGCGCTTAATTTTGCCACAGAAACTAAACTTTTTGCTTTTCCACTTACAGAAGTAATGAAATTTTCGGCAGTTTCGCCATAATTAATTGCATCGCCATATCTTTGCGCATCGTACATTACAAGCGACCAAAAATAGCCGTTTTCCGAATCTAAAATTTCGCTAATTTCTGGCGCAACTAAAGCCGCTTCTGAATATGCGCCGTTAGAAAGTCGCAATAAAGCGCAGTTTCGTAACCAATCTTGATTTTTAGAACCAACATAAGCGTCGTAATAAATAGGAAAATATTCAGAAGAACGAAAAATTTTAGAAAGTTCCGCTTTTTCCGATTTTTCTAAAACATTTTGCAAAACACATTCAGAATAAATTGAACCATATTTTGTTCCTTGCAAAACTTTTCCTGCGTTCAACGCTTCTTCTGTGCGTTTATTTCGCAACAAAAAATTTGTGTAAACTGCGTTTAATTCATCATTTTTTGGATTTTTTTTAATGGAATTTAAAATTATTTTTTCGGCTTTTGCATTTGCTTGAATTTGAACATAACGCCTAAAAATGCCAATTTCTGTCCAAGAACTGTAAGATTTTTTAGAAATTTTATCAAGTTCGCGTTCAGCATCTTTAAATTGATTTTGATTTATAAGAATGTCAATTTGGTCTAAAACAGAAGAGATAGATTTTTCTTCTGCTAAATTTGAACACGAAAAAAAAAGTGGCAGAAAAAGCACGGAAAGCGAAAGACACGCAATGCATAAAAATTTTCTGCAACTTTTTATCATTTATTCAGTTCCAAAATGGAGCTACTAAAACTTAGATTGTTGTGCTTGCACAACTTTAGCAACTCAGCCGCGAACAGGACGTTCGCGAAGTGTTCATAAAACTTGCAACGCAAGTTTTAATGGAAAAGAAATTTCAAGAGGTAATTTCTTTTCCTATTTCTTTGCAAGTTCTTTGCTTATATTATCAAGAATTGCATTTGCAAACTTATAAGAATCTTCTTCGCCGTAATCTTTTACAATTTCAACTGCTTCGTCAATTACAATTGTTGGATTAAGTTCTTTTTGAAAAAGTAGCGAATAAACGCTCATTCTAAGAACGGCTAAAACAACTTTATTAATTCGTTCTATTGTCCATTTTTTAGAAAGATGTTTTTTTATAAGTGAGTCAATTTGTTCAATATTTTCAACAGTTCCTTTTGCAAGAATTCGTGCATAATCAAAAACTTCTTGTTTTTTATCTGCAGAAAGTTTTTCAAACTGATTCATTAAATTGTCTTGCAAACAATATTTAATTTCTCCGTTTTCGCTTTCAGAAGGAACTTCCGAAGCATCAAAAGAATCCTGTTCTAGCCACGAAAACGAAGTTAAATCGTCAATATTTACATTTGCAACATTCCAAGAATACAAAGCCTGAAAAGCAAGAATCCGGCTAATTCGTCTAGACATTTTAACCTCTTTTTACCAAGAAAGAAGTTTTGTTAAAGCATCGCCAGTTTTTTTGCGGTCTACATTTTCTGGAGTATCAAGTTCGTTTGCAATTTCTTGTGCTGCATTCGTAAAATATTGCATAACTTTTTGTTGGCCAAGCGAACTGCGAATATAATCGTAAACAGTTGTTGTAGAATCTGGTTGAATAACGTCGCTTAAAGAAAGCATTTTTGCGTCATATTTTTTTATGATTGTATAAAACTGGAAGTGCGAATCAAATTCGCCAACATTAGAAAAATAACCAACTTTATTGTCAAAAAGCGAAAGCAATTCTTTGTAAGAAATTCCAAGCTGCTGAGCGCTAACCTGATTTTTGTTTATAAGCAATTCACCAGATTGAAAACCAGAATTTTCTTTTTTAGATTCAACGGTCATCTGGTTTGTTGTAAGTTTTTTGTCTTTTAACTTATTGTAAAGGTCATCTGCTTTTACACGCGCTTTTTCAGCTTCGTTTCCTTTTGGAACAACAACCATATAAAGTTTTATCATATCTGTCCAAACAAACTGCGACTTATTCAATTCGTAAAATGCGCGAATTTCTTCATCTGTTGCGGCAACCGATTTTATTTCGTTTTCTCGCTGATGAAGAATGTATTGCTGAACTAAAGTTTGATTTTTAAGATAAGTTTTGTATTCTGCAACAGACATTCCAATTTGCTGTTTCATAAAATCATCTAAAGAAAGATTTGTCTGCTGTTTAACAACGGTTTCCAATTCAGATTGAGTAACCGTTCTTCCTAAAAGTTGTTTGCTTACTTGTTGCAAAAACATTTGTTCAACTTGACTATCTGTAAGTTGAAGTCCAGATTTTTGCGCTGCCTGAAGCACAAGTTTTTCTTGAATTAATGCGTCAAGAACTTTTTTTCTATCATCAACAGAAAGAGCTTGACCGCGCTGCTTTTCGTACATTTCAACGCGAGTTTTTAACTGTTTTAAAGAAATAGATTCATTTTTATTAAGCTTTACAACTGCAAGAACTTGAAGGTCGTTCTGTGCAAAAATTGATGTGCATAAAAACAAAGCTAAAAATGCAACTGCAAAACGTTTCATATATTATTCCTTTTATAAAAATTTTTTACCTTACACTATAAAACCAACTAACTGATTAAATAGTTACAATTTTTTTCGTCTAAATTCTACAAAATAACTGAATTTGAAATTTGTGTCATTGCCGTGCTTGACTCTGCGATGTTTTCGTAAGAAAACTCGTCTGCAATCTATAAAAAGTAGATTATCGGGTCAAGCCCGATAATGACTTTTTTTTTCAGTTAGAATGTCAAATAGAGCCATTCTTTAATGTTCCAACGGAAGACCACCGCTTATTGTTGCACGAATTCGGCGAACTCCCGCAGAAGAAGATTGTTCCTTTTCTATTTTAAAGTCGCCAATCTGTGCTGTGTGCTGAACGTGCGGACCGCCGCAAACTTCTTTTGAATACCAGTCTGTTTTTGGGTCGCGACCGATTGTGTAAACTTTTACTTGTTCGCCGTATTTATTTACGAACAAAGCACGCGCGCCTTCTTTTTTTGCTTGGTCAAGGCTCATAACTTCCATTGTAACCGGCAAATCTTCTTTAATTTTTTCGT
>CAZJOU010000226.1:0-3492 GCA_964547685.1 uncultured Treponema sp.
CGTTGTTTTTGAAACTTCGTTTTTAGATTCAACTTTATTTACAACTTTTTTTGTTCCGTAATTTTTAGAAAATTCTTGAATATCATAAGTTGGTTCAATAGTTTTTTCTAGTTTTTTGTACAAACCAACAGAAGTTGTTTTTTTGTTCATTGTATTTATAATGCGAATTTTCTTAAAATTAAATTCGTAAGTACTAGGTTTTTCGTCTGGTTCTGCCGTTACGTTGTAGTCTAGTTCAAAATAAACAAGCGGAGTTCCTTGCAATAAAAGCGAAGAATACATATCTATACTTTCGTTGTAAGCGTTAACTTCTAAATTTGTTGCAACATTTAAGTCTGTCGCTTTTTTTCCAGAAACTGCTTCGTAACTTACAATAAAAACATCTTCGTAAAGCAAAATTCCACTTGAATATAGCGAAAGATATGCGTTCCAACCATTTTTGTTACCTTCGTACTTTCCGTAATTAACTTTTAATTCGCCAGTTAAAGAAGAAGCAGTTTTTGTTTTTGTAAGCGCTTTTTGGTCAGAACGAATTTCCGAAAGAAGTTTTTTACTTGGAGTTTCTACAACTTTTTGCAACGCTTCGGCATTTTTTGCATAATCATTTTCAAATTTTTCGTTACTTTCTTTTATTTGTTTTGCTCTACGTTTTTGCGCAACATTTGTTGGTTCGCCATCGCTTCCTAATTCACCAGAACCAAAAGGCCGATTATTAATTTTTTGTTCAGCTTCTGTTTTATCTTTTTGCATTTGTTCGTAAAGTTCTGAACATTGATTTTCTAGTTTTTGGTTCATTTCTATTAAAGATTTTTTCTTTGCTTCTATTATATTAATTTGCGAAATTGCATCCTGCTTTGCATTTTTTACAGTTTTTAAAGAATTTGCTTTTTGATTTGCATCTTTTGCTAGTTGTTCACGTTGTTTTTTTAGCAAATCAGAACGATTTGACTCCAACTTCATATCTTCGTCTAAGCGCTTTTTTTGTTCTTCTAATAATTGTTGCTGGCGTTTTTCTGCTTTTTGTTTTTCTATAAGCAAGGCTTTTTCGGCTTGAATTTTATTTTTATTAAAATTTGATTCCGCATCGTTAGAAAGTTCAAGTTTAGAAAGTTCCGCATCATAATCATTCATTTTTTTCTGAAATTGTTCATCGTTTTGCTTTGCAAGCGCAAGTTGCGCATCTACAGAAAGATTTTCCGAACCTTTTGTAAGCAATTCTTTATTAAGTTCCGAAAGTTGAATGTTTAATTTATTTGCAAGAAATACAGTAATTTCGTCTACCGCTCCAGTAGAAGCGTATAAAAGTTCCGGTTTTAAATATTCTTTTTGCGATGTTGCAGACGCTTTTTGTTCGCCAGTTGTTAAATCTGTAAAATTTGCACTTAACGTGTAAGAACTTCCAGTTTTGCGAATTGTAGAAAATAGCGCATATTTTGCAGAAACAATTTTTCCAAGTTCAATAGAAGTATTTTCGTCGTGCGCGTAATTTTCGCTTTCGGCCTGAATTTTTTTTACGTTTTCTTCTAATTTTGAATCAGAAGCAATTTTCATTTGTAAATAATCTTGCAAGTTAGATTTTAATTTATCTTGAATTTGACCTGGTAGCCATTCTTTTTCTGTTATTCCAAGATTTACAGTTTCTGGAATTTCTACTAAAACAGAACCATTTATTTCTGCAAAAATAGAAACTGAAAATAAAATTAATAAAAACGCAATTATTATAGATTTCAATTTCTTCCTCTAAGTTTCTTTAAAAATTTAATTCTTGCATTATTTTTTCGGCTAACTTAGGAAATGCTTTTCGTTTTGCGTTTTCTAAAGTGTAAGCAACCGTTCTTTCTTGAATATTTGTTTCATACGAAAAAACTGCATTTTCGTTATTGTCGCTTATTGTAAGTTCTAAGCTAGGAAAAACACAAATTGGGTCAGTTCCAGATTCGTTTGCAAAAACTTTTGCATTTGCTTTATATTTCGCATTTTTGCTTATTAAAAATCCATTTTTTTCGAAGGATTTTTTTAGCGCATTTTCTATTATATTTGCATAATCGCCAGAAATAAATACAAAAATTGTTATTTTTTTCTTTTCTTGTTCAATTAAAGACAGAATTTTAGAAATAGTTTTTCTATCTTCAGAATATTTTTCTTCTTCTTTTGGATTTAAAATTCGTGCGTACTCTAATTCTTTTAAAAATTCATCAGATGAATCTTTTGCATTTTTTAAAAATCCAATTTTTAAAAATGAATCTAATTCGTTTTGCGCTTTGTTATAAAATTCATAAAATTCTGTTTTTTGTGCTTCTACTTTTGGTTTATATTGATTCCAAGCGTCCGCTCTTTTTATGTAAGTTACAATGTAATATTTTTTTTCTTTTTTTAAGTAATATGATTCTGTAAATTGCAAAGCAAAAAAATCAACTTCACTTTTTACTTCTATATTATTAATTAAACTAGAACTTTTTTGATTTGAATTTTCTGTTGAATATGCTTTTATTGAGCTAGAAAGATTTGAATTTACAGTTGTTTTAAAATATTGTGATAATTGTTCTAATGCGTCTGTTTTTGCTTCTTCTTGAGTTTTTCCGCTACCAAGTTGCGAAATATATTCTGAATTTGGAAAAACTGTTTTGCAATTTTTAAGCCATTTTGGTTCTTTACTAGATTTTGCAAATAAAAAATTTGCAGCAAAAAAAATTGCAAAAAAGTAGAATATTACTTTTCTAAAATTCTCTACCATAATTTAATTTTATAATAACCTAAATTTTGACTTTCGTAAATTGCACATTTTCGTCATTATCGGACTTGAATAACTTGTCATTGTCGGACTTGAATAACTTGTCATTGTCGGACTTAAATAACTTGTCATTGTCGGACTTGAATAACTTGTCATTGTCGGACTTGATCCGACAATCTATAAAAACCGCTAAACATTTTTTATTTGTTTCCGATACTTAAATTGACGAGTAAAATCGCAATTTTTTAAGAAATTTTACAAAAGGAGGCAAAAAAATGTCAGTTTCTATTAGTTCGGCATATTCAAATGTTGCCTCTGCAAATGCGTCTAAACTTTATGTTCCGGTAAGCAAAGCGTCGCTTTTGTATTCACATTTTGACCATGTTTCTGGCTTTGTTGCAAAAAATGGTCAAAACGGAGTTTCTATTTCTAAAATTCAAATTTTAAATACATTAATTGACCATCTTTCTGCAATAAAAAGCGGAAAAGTTCCTGCTGCCGTAAAAAATTCTACGCCGGAACAAATTGATTCTATGATAACAAACTATCAAACTCAAATTAGACAAGCAGTTCAAGCTGCTTCTTCAGTTGCAAACGGAGTTGCAGGCGCAAAACCCGAACCCGGCGCACTTTTTTCGATTAACGCATAATTTTTAATTTTTTACAAATTTATAGATTTTGGGGAAAGTGAATTTCCCGCAGATAGCGCGGATTTACGCAGATTTAGGAAATTAAATTTGTGCAAATCGATAAAAAAAATC
>CAZJOU010000227.1:0-3456 GCA_964547685.1 uncultured Treponema sp.
TGTCTTTTGGGAAACCTTCTTTTTTAATAAGATTTAAAGTTTCTTTTCCTTCAAGGAAATCAAGTTGGAAAGCGTCAAACGGAAGACTAGTTACAGTTTTGTAACTGTCGCGAATGTCGCCAAAATAAGTTGCAAGAATTACGTTTACGTTCTTTCCGTCCAAAACAGTTTTATAAAGACTTTCAAAAAGAACGCGGTCTTCTGCTGTTGTGTCAAAAACAAGTGCAGGTTCTTCTATTTGAACCCATTTTGCGCCAGCTTCGCTAACTTTTTTCAAAAGTTCTTTGTAAAGTTCAGCAGCTTTTTTTGCAAAATCGCCTAACTTTTTGTTTCCTTTGTAATGAGCAAGTTTTAAGAAAGTATAAGGACCAATTACGTTAATTTTTGTTTCTACGCCAGCGTCTTTTGCTTCTTTGTATTCTTCCAAAATTTTTGTTGCATTTAAAGAAAGTTCAACATCGTCATCTAATTCTGGAACAATATAGTGATAGTTTGTGTTAAACCATTTTTTCATAGGAAGAGCAGTTACGTCGTTTCCATTTTCTTGGTAACCGCGTGCCATTGCAAAAAATGTGTCTAACGCAGAAAGTTTTAAGTTTTTATAACGAGTAGGAATTGCGCCAAGCATAATTGACGTGTCTAACATTCCGTCGTAAAAAGAAAAGTCGTTAGAAGAAATGAAATCTATTCCGTCGTTTTTCTGTGTAGTCCAGTTAGAAACTTTTAAAGTGTGCGCAATATCTTTTAGTTCTTTTTCAGAAATTTCTTTCGCAAAGTATTTTTCAGAGGCGAATTTAAGTTCGCGCAAAGAACCAATTCTAGGATACCCAATTACTGATGTTTTTGTATTTTCACTCATAACAAATAATATAGTATTTTAGTGGGAAATTAGGAAATTGATTTTTTTTAGTGTTGGATATAGGTTTAATCTATAATGAATAATTTATAATGCATAATTAAGAATTTGGGCGTGCCCGCTCGCTTCGCTCGGGTCAGGCTTTTCAGGGTTCCGGCTTTCGCCTTCATTCCTCCGCTTCGCTTCGGAACGCGCTACGCGCGCCCTTACAATCCTTCACGCATTTTAATGGCGAAGAGATTTTCCCGCAACGAAAAACGCAATGAACACAACTAAATCCGCGGCTACGATTGTTGAACCAACTGGAGTTCCCGCTAAAATGGAAATTAGCAGGCCGCAAACCGAGCAAAAAACGCTTACGATTGCAGAACAAATTGTTACGCTCTTAAAACTTTTAAAAAGTCGCATTGCAGAAAGTGCCGGAAAAATTACTAGCGCGCTAATTAAAAGCGAGCCGACTAAGTTCATTGCAAGAACAATAATTACGGCGATTATTACAGCGATTGCCAAATTGTAGGCTTCTGCGTGCGTTCCAACGGCTTGTGCAAAATTTTCGTCAAACGTAACGGCAAATATTTTATTGTAAAAAACGAAAAAGCACGCAATTACAACAATGCTAAGTGCGACGCACAAGTAAACTTCGCTTTTTCGCAAAGTCAAAATCGATGTTGAACCAAAAAGAGTTGAGCAAACGTCGCCTGCAAGATTTGAGCCGGACTTAAAAATGTTCATTATTAAATAACCAAGTGCAAGAGATGCAACCGAAATCATTGCGATTGCAGCGTCGCCTTGAATTTTGGTGTTTTTTCCTGTTCGCAAAAGCAAAATTGCGGCAATAATCGTAATTGGCAAAACCAAATACATATTGTTGCTTAAATTTAAAACCGCCGCTATTGACATTGCGCCAAAAGCAACGTGGCTAAGTCCGTCGCCAATAAAACTAAATCTTTTAAGAACCAAAGTTACGCCCAAAAGCGAAGAACAAAGCGAAATAAGCACGCCAACCACAAAAGCGTAGCGCACAAACGAAAACTGAAAATATTGTAAAAGTGTTGTCATTTTTTTGGTGTCCTTAAAACGAAAATATCATTTGTAGAATTTTATTGGCGATGAAAAATAATTTTTCCAATAATCAAGAAAATCAAAAATGTAGCTTTGCATAATTAAGAAAATTTTTGATAAATCTTTTTGAGGAATATTTCCTTTATTGTGTGCAATTTCGAATGACATATTTGATAAAATCCAAATTTTTGTGTCATTTTTAGAAGGATTACCTTTCGTTATATGAAAATGAATAGGTTCATCTTTTTCGTTAGACCAAAAATAAATTTTATAGCCATTTGTCCTTAAATATTCTGGCATCAAGCGGTCTCCAAAGCATCAAGATTTCTTAAAGCCATAATAGAATTGTAAATTTGCTTAAAATATTTTTTAAAATATTCTGTGCGATTTTCATCAAAGTTAGAATGAATTACTGTTCCATCATTTTTTATAAGAATTGCTTCGGCTGTTTTTTGGTCTTCAAAACAAACGTTTTCGTCATTGTAGGTAATTAAAATTCCATCTTTTTCACAAAATTCTTTTCTTTGCATAAAAACTCCTTCAAACAGATTGTAACATAAATTTATTTCTGTCTACAAACTTCTTCCAAAAATCCGCTTAATTTGATTGTTGCAATCTGGACAATGCGATTTGTGAACGAACTCGTCTTTTGTGCCAAAAAATATTTCGTCGCCAATGTGCAAAACATTTGTTGCGTAGCGAAGCGCGGCTTCCACATCGTGGCTTATCATTATAATTGTAATTTCTTCGCGGTTCAGTTGCGAAATTAGCGAATACATTTCTTCTTGAGCCGCCGGATCTAGCGCGCTAACAGGTTCGTCCAGCAAAAGCATTTTTTGCGTTGCACAAAGCGCGCGTGCAAGCAAAACTCGTTGCTGCTGACCGCCAGAAAGTTCGCGGTAACAACGTTTTGAAAGCGACGCAATTCCCATTTTTTGCATATTTTCGCGAGCAAGTTGCTTTTCCGCTTTGTTGTAAAAAGGTCGCGCGCCACAACGACTTTGGCAACCAGAAAGCACAATTTCGTAAACGCTTGCCGGAAAATCTTTTTGAACAAACGTTTGCTGAGGCAAATATCCAATTTCATCTTTTAAAAGTCCATCGCCTGTTTCTATTGTCCCAGAAATTGGCTTTAAAAGATGCAAAATCGTTTTCATAAGCGTAGTTTTTCCGCTTCCATTTTCGCCAAGAATGCAAAGATATTCGCCCTTGTTCACCGAAAAATTAAGGTCGCGCAAAATAATTTTAGAATCGTAACCAATAGTCAGGTTTTTGCAAGTAAGTTGTGCCATATTTTTTTCTGGGCGTTACCAATTTGGTAGTTTCGACAGGCTCAACCACCAAATTGGTCGGGCTTTTCAGGGCTCTCGCTTCGCTCGCCAAGCACGCGTTGCGTGCAATCTCGCTTCGCTCGCCTAGCGGCCGGTGCTTCGCACGCGCTTCGCGCCCCTTACAATCCCTAACGCATTTCGCTCCTTTTTAGTTCCATTTTCATTATTAACAGTAATATTTTATTTCACCAAAATATTCTTGCCACT
>CAZJOU010000228.1:0-3446 GCA_964547685.1 uncultured Treponema sp.
GCCAAGTCTGCGCCTGCGTAAGAACACCAGTTGCAGCAGAACGCAATGATTTTAGGTGTCCATTCTGTATTTTCTACAGCATTTTCATTTTCTAAAGACATGCGTCAACCTCCGCTAAAATCTGTTTATTGCTAAATCCGTTCAAATCCATTGCGCCAGATGGGCAAGCAACTGTACAAGCGCCACAACCTTGACACATTGCGCTATTAACTTGCGAAACGTGGCGAGTAATTGTAGTTCTGTTCGGACCTCTAAAGTCTTTGTCAACGTAAGTGATTGCGCCATAAGGACAAACGTTTGCACACTGACCACAGCCGTTACACATATTTTCGTCTGGATGAGCGGTGCAAGGATTGTTTTTAAGCTTATCTTTAACCAAAAGACAAATTGCTTTTGCAGCCGCACCAGAAGACTGAGCAACAGTTTCTGGAATATCTTTTGGACCTTGACAACAACCGCAAAGGAAAATACCAGCAGTCGGGCTTTCTACAGGACGAAGTTTTGCGTGTGCTTCTAGGAAGAAGTCGTTGTTATCCATAGAAGTTGTAAGCATTGTTGCAAGCGGGCGAGCAGATTTGTCTGCTTCAATAGAAGCGGCAAGAACAACCATATCCGCCTTTATGTGAACTTGGCGATTCAAAATTAAATCTGAACCTTGAACATCAAGTTTTCCGTCTGCTTGTGGAGTTACTTTTCCAACCATTCCTTTAATGTAGTGAACGCCATATTGTTCAACTGCGCGGCGATAGAATTCATCAAAGTTTTTACCCGGAGTTCTTACATCAATGTAGAAAACAGTAATGTTTGTATCTGGATAATGGTCGCGAGTTAGGATTGCGTGTTTTGCCGTGTACATACAGCAAACTTTTGAACAATATTCGTGTCCTTTTTCTGAATCCGCAGAACATCGTGAACCAACGCACTGAATAAATACGATTTCTTTTGGTTCTTTTCCGTCAGAAGGGCGAAGAAGATGTCCGTTTGTTGGACCAGACGCATTGCAAAGTCGTTCAAATTCCAAAGATGAAACAACATCTTTGCTTTGCGAATAAGCATATTCATCAAACTTTTCAAGGCTGATTGGATTGTAGCCAGTTGCAACGATGATTGCGCCGTACTTTTCAGTTATAATTTCTTCTTTCTGATTAAAGTTAATTGCGCCAACTCCGCAAACTTTCTGGCACATTCCGCAAACGTTGTCTTTTCCGTTCTTTAATCCTTTCATGTGAAGACAATAATCAGAAGAAATTGCCGCAACTTTTGGAACTGCTTGCGCAAACGGAATATTGATTGCTGTTCTTGTGTTCAAGTTCAAGTTGAATTCGTTTGGAACTTTCTTCATCGGACATTTTTCAATACAAGCGCCGCAACCTGTGCATTTTGTTTCATCTACAAAACGCGGATGTCGCTTAATATCAATAGTAAAGTTTCCAATGTAGCCGTGAACTCCGCAAACTTCTGAATAAGAAAGAATGCGAATGTTAGAATTTTGGCTAACTTCTGTCATCTTTGGAGTAACAATACAAGAAGCGCAGTCTAGGGTAGGGAAAGTTTTATCCAATCTAGCCATTTTTCCGCCGATTGTATAATCCTTTTCTACCAAATCAACTGGGAATCCTGCGTCCGCAATATCCAAAGCCGCTGTAATTCCTGCAATTCCGCCGCCAATTACAAGCGCGCGTTTTGTCATTGCAGTTTCGCCCGGAGTTAACGGCGTATCAAGAATAGATTTTGCGATTGCCGCTTTTCCAAGTGCGATTGCTTTTTCTGTAGCAGTTGGCATATCTTTCATTACCCAAGAACATTGTTCGCGGATATTTGCAACTTCTACTTTATATGGGTTTAATCCGGCTCGCTCTGCACAAGCGCGGAATGTTTTTTCATGCATACGAGGAGAACAAGAACAAAGAACAACACCTGTAAGTTTAAGTTCCTTGATTTTGTCTTCTATCATTTGCTGACCGGCAGAAGAACACATATAAGTGTAATGAGTTGAAAAAACAACTCCGTTCACTTTGCCAAGTTCTTCAGCAACTTTTGCTACGTCAACTGTACCGGCAATATTAGTACCACAGTGACATACAAAAACACCAATTCTTTCCATAAGTCACTTCCTTATTTCTTATATTTTCTGAATGCACTAACAATTGCCTGCTGAGGCATTTCAGAATCCAAATGTTCTGGCACTTGGTTTGGATCAAGATGATGCGGACCACGCTGGCCTTCTACATATTGACGAACTGCATCAATAATTTTTGCAGGTTCAACTTGGCGAGGGCAGCGTTCAAGGCAAGCAAAGCAGCTTAAACACGCATAAATTGACTTTGATTTTAAAAGCGGCTCAATTTCTCCGTTTTCTACCATTTGAACAAACTGATGCGGATGATATTCCATTGCATCGTAGTTTGGGCAAGTTCCAGAGCATTTTCCGCAAACCATACATTTTTTAGGATTTACTCCGCTTATTTCTAAGATTTGGCTTTTTAGCTGTTCAATTTCTGATTTAAGCATTTACCGCCTCCTTTTGAGAAATATTCTCATTGTTTGTGTGAGAAAAATTCTCAAGTTCAGATAAAACAGAATCCTTAATATCAAGAGCTTCGGCTAAAAGTTCAGAAAAGTAAATTACGTCAAGTTTGCTTTCTTTTTTGTTTTTTATAAGATTGTAACGACAAAGTGGGCAACTTGTTACAAGCAATTCTGCTCCAAAATCTTCTGCATTAGAAAGAATTGCTTGCGCTCGTTTTTGTGGAATTTCTGGATTTTCAAACTGAGTATAAGCACCACAACATTCGTTTCTTTGCGCATAAATAATAGGAGTCCCGCCAATAGCCTTAATAAAATCTTCTATAATTTTTGGATTTTCAGGGTCATCAAATTGCAAAACTTTTCCCGGACGAAGGAGAAGACATCCGTAATAAGCTCCAATTTTCTTTCCTGTTAAAGGCTTTTTTACAGCAACTTTTACATTATTCCAACCAATAACATCACGCAAAACTTCAAGATAATGAAGAACTTTTGTTTCGCCATGATATTCTATATTATCTTGCTTTAGATAATTATTTGCTTTTAATATTGTGTTTTCATCATTTGTCATTGCGTTGTTTGTCTGTTTTAAAACGTTATAACAGGCTGAACATAGCGTAACAAGATTTTGATTGTGGTCTTTTGCATCTGCTAAAGCACGTACCGATGGAAGTTTTGGAGCAATTTCTTTAGTAGACATCGGATAAACACCGCCACAGCATTGCCAGTCCTGAATTTCTTCTAGTTTAAAGCCAAGAACTTCTGCAGACGCTCTTGCATAAGCGTCTAGTTCAACGGCTTTATTCTTTAAAGTACATCCAGGAAAATATGAATAAGTTAAACTTTCACTCATTTTTTTACCCCAGCCATTTCTTCTGGCTTAAAAACTTCGTCGAACTTTTCGGCGGTTAGGAAACCAA
>CAZJOU010000229.1:0-3389 GCA_964547685.1 uncultured Treponema sp.
GCTTTTTTGTCGCGAACTGCTTGATGTCGTAAACCAAAACCAACTGCAACTTCGCCAGAACGAATCTTTTTAATTGGACCAGAACCAGAAAGTTCAAGATGTGGACCTGCATTTTTGTAAATTGCTTTTAACGCTTCTTTTGCACCATCTTCGCCATAAGCAGAAATTAACGCTTGAACCATAAGCCAAGCAGTTGTGCTTCCCATTGGATCAACTACGCTAACAAGTCCTGCATATTCTGGATTTCCAATGTCTTTAATGCTTTTTGGATACAGAAGATTATTTTCCGCCAAAAGTTTTGTGTTTACAATAACCGCACCTTGCAAAGCCAAAAGCGGCGTGTAAAAATCTGGAGTTTTAATAACTTGGTTTCGTTCAAATTCCAAAGGTTTAAACATATTGTTAAGTTTTTGCGCACTTTCAATGTAGAACGAACTCATTGTAATTAAATCTGCTTCAATGTCGTTGCCTTCGGCAAAAAGTTTTCCGCCAAGTTCGCTTGTTCCAAATGATTGGAAAATATATTTTCCTTCGTAGCCATTTGCGTCTAACGCTTTTTTTACGGAAACAACTGCTTCGTCGTCCGCATTTGAATAAATAATAATTTGCTTTTCTGTAGTTTTTTTAGAACAACTAGAAAGCAAAACTGCAAAAATTGCCGCAAAAGCGACAAACAAAATTGATTTTTTCATAACGTTCTCCACAGTAAATAATACTTTATTGTAAACTTTTTTATATTTAGAAAAAAGAACAATTTTTATAAAAAATGCTTGTAATATGCAAAATTTACTTTTTCTTTACAAACGCGTTAGGGACTATTAGCCAAAAATTGGCAAAGCCAATTTTATACTGCCAAGACCCGACCTGCCGAATGGCAGGTAACGCCCAAACAAGATTGCTTCGTCGCTACGCTCCTCGCAATGACGTATTTTGCCTCGTGCCTTGTGCAATGACGACGAAGCGTCATACATCATATCTCATACTTCTTACTTATTAACAATTCCTTTTACGGTTTTTACAAGCAAGTTTGCAATCAAAATTACAATCGAAAGAATAAAAATTTCGTTAAATTTTGCAAAATGCTGCAATTCTTGGATTTTTGTTGTTATAACCATTGTTTTTGCGCCTGCCAAGAAAACTACCGCGCTTACAGTTACCATTCCGTTTATAAAAAGATAACTGAAAATCTCTAAATGTGTGCGGACAACGTTTGGCGTTATTATTCGTGCTACGGTTTTTATCCAGTTGTCGCCTAAAATGCGCGCGGTTGTTTCCCATGAAATGTTCAGTTTGTCTAGCGAAGATTTCATCATTAAATATGGAGTTGCAAAAAAGTGAACTAAATTACAAAAAACCAAAAGCAAAAGCGTGTTGTGCAAGAACGTTTTTCTAAACGCAAGCAAAAAGCCGATTCCTAAAACCATTCCTGGAATTGTGTTAGAAATTTGCGAAATTGCTTCTATTATTTTTGTTCCGTGAATTAATCCTTTGTTTCGCGAAGAAACCAACGCCGCCGCATACACTAAGATTGTTCCAAAAATTGCGGTTAGAAGGCTCATTAAAAGCGAATTTTTTAGAACGCGCAGCAATGACGAATCTGAAAAAACGTCTGCAAAATGTTTTAGCGTAAACGAATTATTGTAAGGCCATTCCGAAACAAAAGGTGCAACAAAAATTACAACGAACGACGAAATCATTAAAATGCAAATTATTACAGAAAGAGTTGTCCAAATTATGTCGCGTGCAATTCCTTTTTGATTGTCGCGCAAAGCAATTTTGTTGTAGCGAACGTTGAATCGCTGAAGATAATTTAATAAAAGAATGCTAACAATAGAAGGAAGCAGCATAAAAATTGCAATTACAGAACCTTGATGAAAATCTGGCAAACTTCCAAGCATTGTGTTGTATAAAAGTTCCGCAATAACTGTGTAACGTCCACCAATCGACGCTGGAATTCCAAAATCTGTAAATGCTAGGAAAAAACTTTGCACAACAGAAACTGCAATTGTTCCTAAAAGCGGAGTGAAAATTGCTGTAAAAAAACTTCGCAACTTTGAATCGCCCATTAATCTGCAAACTACAAGAAATCTTCTGTCAATGTAGCCCATTGTGTTTGTTAAAAGCGTAAACGAAATTGGAAAAGTGTAAATTACGTAGCCAAAAATTAAGCCCTTAAATCCGTAAAAGTCAAAAAATTGCTTTCCTATAAGGCGAGTTAAAAGTCCGTTTTTTCCGAATGAATAAATAATTGCAAATCCGTAAGTAATTGTTGGAATTAACATTGGAAAAACGGCGAGCGTTCTTAACGTTTTTTTTAGCCAAAGCGGAATGTTTGTAAAGTTTACTGTGTAAGCCAAAATGAACGCCAAAATTGTTGTAATAATTGCGCTTATTAGCGAAACATTTACGCTGTGCAAAAACGCTTGGCCAAGTTTGCCTTTGCTAAAAACGGAAGCGAAGTTTTGAAAAGTAAACGAGCCACTTTGCGTTGTAAATGCGTTTTTTAAGAGCATAACAGCCGGAAACGCAATAAAAATTATAAAGAACAAAAGAACAACGTAAAAAACGAGCCGCATTTGTTTGTTTTGAATTTTGCTTAATTCTGATTTTATTTTTGTCATTTATTTTCCTATTCTAGTTCGAACAATTTGTAAATGTTGTCTTTTTTTACTTCTAGTTGCTTTAGAATAAAATCTTTTACAAACTGACTTTTTGGTTCTTTGATAATTTTTGAAGGCATGTCGAATTGTTCAATTTTGCCTTTATTCAAAATAAGAACTTTGTCGCTGATTGTAAGTGCTTCTTCTGGATCGTGCGTTACAATTATTGTTGTTAGCTTAAAATCTTTTGCAATCGTTACAATTTTTTCTTTTATTGATTCTTTTATTACGCCGTCAAGCGCAGAAAGCGGTTCGTCTAGCAAAAGAATTTTTGGCTTCATAACCAAAGTTCGCGCAAGAGCAACGCGTTGTTTTTGTCCGCCGGAAATTTGGTCAATCTTTTTGTTCAAATGTTCGCGAAGTTCAAGCAAATCTATCATAGAATCAACTTCTTCTTTTGTGGCTCTGTCTGGAAAATTGCGAAGTCCGTAAGTTATGTTTTTGTAAACGTTAAGGTTTGGAAAAAGTGCATAATCCTGAAAAACAATGTTAAATCCGCGACGTTCCATTGGAACTTTTGTAATGTCTGTGCCATTAAAAATGATTTTTCCTTCGTCTGGCGGCAAAAGTCCTAAAATAATGTTTAAAAGCGTAGTTTTTCCGCCGCCCGAAGCACCAAGAATAGAAACAATTTCCGCGTCCTGAATTTCAAGCGAAATTCCGTCCAAAATCATTGTTCCGTCAAAAGATTTTTTAATGTCGCTAATTTGTAACATAGAACCTCAAGTT
>CAZJOU010000230.1:0-3381 GCA_964547685.1 uncultured Treponema sp.
GCTACGTAAAAATAGTCCATTCCGTTTATTTCTTTGTAACTTAAAGGGCCAAAAATTTCTATTTTTTCGTGTTCCTTTGGATATTCTTTTTCGCTTGGAAGTTCAAACTGAAGTCCCATTTGGCAACAAGCCGTTGCGTCGTAAATTAAACAAGAATGTAAAGGTTCGTTTAGTCCGCTATCATTCGTTACAAAATATTCCCCACGAAACCTAATAGTTTTACCAAGATATTTATCGCCTTCTAAAAGCATATTAAAAAGTCGCGCAGAAACCATATTGTAATTCATTTTTACAAGGTCAATATCAGCAGAGGGCGAGCCCCCCGTAGCAACTTCTCCTGTAGTAGCATTTTCCGCACCAGCATTGCGTTCCCCACTTATATTTGCTTTCTTCGCATTGCACGAAGTGAACAAAACAACCGCCCCGCAAAACGCAACCGTTACGAATACCACAAAAACTTTGCGACAATCACACAATTTCATTAAAAATCCTGCTTAATATTTTCTTGCGACTTTCCTTTATCTTTTTCGCGAATTTCAACACGACGAATTTTACCAGAAATAGTTTTAGGTAATTCTTTTACAAACTCAAAAATACGCGGACATTTATACATTGCTGTATTTTCCTTTGCAAAAGTAGAAAGCTCAGTTTCCATTTCTTTAGGGTCTTTTTTATCGTAACCCGGCGAAAGAACAATAGTTGCTTTTACCGCCATTCCGCGCTTTGCATCTTCTACACCAGTAACCGCGCATTCCATAACCGCCGGATGTTGTTGCAAAATAGATTCAACTTCAAACGGACTAACGCGGTAACCAGCAGTTTTAATAATATCATCTTTGCGACCAACAAACCAAACGTAACCATCTTTATCCATATAAACGTTATCGCCAGTGTGGTACCAACCGCCATCAAAAGCGTCCGCTGTAAGAACAACATCTTTGTAATAACCCATTAAAAGTCCATAAGGACGACCATGTTCAACGTTAATACAAAGTTCACCAGTTTCGCCAACCTGAACAGGTTTATTATTTGCATTTAAAACCGCAACATCATAACAAGGATTCGGTCGACCCATAGAACCCGGGCGAACTTCCGAATATTCCATAAAGTTTCCGCAAATTACAGTAGATTCGCTTTGCCCATAACCTTCGTAAATCTTTTTGCCAGTTTTTTCAAGCCATTTATTGTAAACTTCACCATTTAAAGCTTCGCCTGCCGTACTAAAACGAGTGCATTTACTTAAATCGTACTTACTTAAATCTTGGCGAACCAAATAGCGATAAACCGTTGGAGGCGCACAGAAAGTAGTAAGACCATATTTAGAAATCATTTCCAACATTTTCGTAGGCTTAAAACTGTTCATATCGTAAACAAACTGCGCAGTTCCAGCAATCCACTGACCATAAATCTTTCCCCAACTAGCCTTTGCCCAACCAGTTTCCGCAATCGTTAAATGAAGTCCATCTTCTATAACTCCGTGCCAATATTTTGCCGTCATAATGTGACCTATTGGATAGTCAAAATCTTGCAAAACCATTTTTGGGTAACCCGAAGTTCCCGAAGTAAAATAAATAAGCATAGGATCTTCGTTATGAGTAGCGGCATCGCCTACAGGACGCGGAAATTCTGCCGGAAGATTTTCGTACTCTTCGTGAAAACTTAACCAACCGTCGCGTTTTTGCTTTCCAACAGTAACAAGAAACTGCACCGTTTTAGATTTAGGCATTGCCTTATCAATTTCGCCCTGAATGTTAGGATTATCGTACGAAATAATCATTTTTACATCGGCAGCATTCGTTCTATATTCAATATCCGCTTGCAAAAGTTGGTCTGTAGCAGGAATAGCAATTGCGCCAATTCGGTGTAAAGCCGGCATTAAAATCCACCATTCATAGCGACGGCGCAAAACAAGCATAACAGTGTCGCCTTTTTTTATTCCTTTAGAAGTAAGCCAATAAGCCGCACGTTTAGATTCCCGCGAAATATCATCAAAAGTAAATTTTCGCTCTTCGCCGTTGTCGTCAACCCACAAAAGTGCCAATTTTCCCGGAAATTCCGTAGCATATCTATCTATAATATCATAAGCAAAATTAAAATCTTTTTTCGTCTTTAATCTACAGTGTTTTTTAAAATCATCATAATCCTTAAAATCTCTATCTTCTACTAAAAAATCGTGACACAAACTAGACATTTAATACTCCTATATATCTATATAAATTAAGACAACAAAAACAATAAAAAGTTTCAGTAAATTTTACCACAAAATATAAAAAAATACAGTAAGTAAGGATTTTTAAAAAATTTTTTGGGGTCATTTTTGCGCTACGCGCAAAAACCGGGCTTTTCGCCGTTCCGCCTCTCGGCTTCATTCCTCGCGTTGCTCGGAACGCGCTTCGCGCGCGGCTGCAATCCCTTGCCCTGTAAGCTCGCAAGTAAGCCATCGGGGCTACAAGTAGTCCCTTGCCCAGCTGTGGCTTCTATTGTTTCACCAACTAAAGTTTATTCTGCCACAGCTTCCAAAATTGCAAGCAATTTTGGCTAGTTGCCTTTTCAATAATGCAATTATCAAGTTTTATTGAAACTTATCCTTTCAATCTATATAATTTTGTTATGAAAAAAATTCCTGACTACACAACAATATATGCAGACAGCGAAATAGTTGTCCTAAACAAAAAAAGCGGACTTTTAATTGCTGCCGACCGCTACGACATAGACGCACCTAGACTAGATTTACTTGCAGAAAAGGAATTTGGAAAACTTTACGCAGTTCACAGAATAGATAAAGACACTTCTGGAATTATTATTTACGCACGAAATCCAGAAGCGCACAAAAACATTTCAGAACAATTTCAAGAACGAAAAGTACAAAAAGTTTATCATTGTTTAGTTCACGGTCGCCCACTTTGGAACACATTGCACGTAGATTTACCGCTATTACCAGACGGCGACGCTCGCCACAGAACAGTCGTAAACAAAAAAATCGGCAAACCTTCCGTAACAGACTTTACCGTTCTTGCAGAATGTGGACCTTACACTTGGATAGAAGCAAAACCAAAAACAGGACGAACTCACCAAATTCGCGTTCATCTTGCAGAAAGCGGTTTTAGCATTGTTTGCGACCCACTTTACAGCGGAAACCAAAAGCCTGTGCGACTTAGCGAAGTAAAACGCAACTGGCACGGAAACGAACTAGAAGAACAACCTTTGCTAAGCCGACTTGCTTTGCACGCTTATAAAATTTCGTTTGCTCACCCAAAAACTGGCGAACAAGTAACATTTACCGCTCCTTACCCAAAAGACCTAGAAGCAACGCGCAAACAATTCGCAAAAATCTTCGGCACCGACCCAATAAAAATATCGTAAATTATAGGTTTTGAGAAA
>CAZJOU010000231.1:0-3347 GCA_964547685.1 uncultured Treponema sp.
GTGTTCTTCATAAGCAAAACCGCGCGTTCCATTCGTTTTTCTAAAATGATTTTTGAAAAAGTTCTGCCCGTTTCTTTGTGCAAAAGCGAAGAAATATATGCAGGATGATAGCCAAAATGTTTTGCTGTTTCTTGCAAAGTTACAACGTCAGAGTGATTTTCTACATAATCAACAATTTGTTCAGAAAGCGAGGCTAGAGTAGAAGTAGGTTTTTGTGTTTTATATTTTCGTGCAATTTGCAAAAGCAGCGTTTGTAAAAGCGATTTTAAAATCTGCTGTGTTTCCGCTATGGAATCTGTGTTACGGTTGGCATATTCAAAAACCATCATTTCTAAAATTTCGCGGACAGTAAAATCATCAGAAAAATCAAGGTGAATAAACTCGTCGGAAAACTTTTTTGCTTCCGGTTCAAGAAAAAACTTAAAAAGTGCAGAATCCGTGTAAACTGTTGGCAAATATTCGCGGAAAAACGAACCTTTGCGAATAAGAACGCCAATAATTGTAACTTCCGCATTTGTGTGAGCGCGAAGTGCATAGCCAGAGTAGGGCTGACCAATATAGCAGTCGTCTTCGCCAATCGTAATTAAGTTGTCAAACTTTTCGGAAAGCGCCTGATACGAATTTTTGTAAGCATAGTTTATAAAGAAAAAATCCTGCCGGTGAAAAGGCTCTTTAATTTCGTTTCCCTTAAAAACGCAAACAAGCACATCTTCGTTTTCGCTTCCCGGCCAATAAGAAGTTACGTTTCCAGGAAACGAGTTAGGAATTTGATGAAAAGTTAAGTCGAGCGAAGAAAATTGAGAGGCGAGGAGTTCGATTGCGAGATGGAGTTTGTTTGAACGTGTCATTTTTTGTTCTAGTATAACACGGAATGATAAACTTTACTAATCAACAAAACGCATTTCGTTTAGGTAAATTGACCTTACAATAATATACGGAACATGGCTTTCAATTTCTACTTTGCAGTCCATTCCTGCGTAATATTCTTTTTCAACTTGATAATTTACAATCCAGCGGTAGCCTTTTTTCTTCATATATGATAAGGCTTCGTTGTATTTTTCTTTTGTGGGAAAAGTGTAGTAAAGCCTTGTAACCGAAGAACTATCTCTATTGTCTTTTGATTCTATAAAGATTTTGTAATCGTTAGAACAATTCGCCTCGATTTTTCCGCCGTTGGAAATCAGATAAACTGATTTTTGGGAATAATGAACAGAATCGTTTGTTTCGTCATTGTAAGAATCGTAATTTTTTCTTTTTTCGTAAGTCGTTTTGCTTTCGCCGTATTTGTTAGATTCATAGTGAGCAACATTGTTGTATCCGTGCGAAAAATAAAAATAAAAGATAAGCCCAATGCAAAGCAGAAAAACAAGAAAATTCTTCATGTTAAAATCCTAAAAACGCAAAAACAACCGCAAGTCCAAAAAGTATTACAAGGCCAACAGGATCTGTTGTAAGAGTTTCAACAAACGATTTTCCTTCAAAAAGCACAAAATTGAATCCCAGTGTTCCGTTAAAAAATCCGCGAACGCCATCAATAATTCCAGACAAAACCAAAATTACAATCAGGTTGATGATTATCTTTTTTATCATTTTTGGGTTCTCTATTTTAAACTAACCATTTTGCAAACTTTATTAGGTCAAATATCGAGTTTTATATTTTTGGTAAAATTGTGTCATTGCCGTGCTTGACACGGCAATCTGTTGTCAAACAAACAGTACAAAGATTATCGGGTTAAGCCCTGCGATGTTTGTGTAGCAAACTCGTGCAATAATGACAGTTTTTTTTGCAAAAAAAGTCATTTTTAAAAAACTCGAAATTTAACCTATTACTTATTTTTTTCTTTTGTTTCGAACTTCATTATGAATTTTTTTATTTCTCTCTTCTATTTTCCTTTGCTCTTCTCGTATATCGTCGATGGAAAAATATTTGCTTGATGTAAGAAATCCATATTTTTCTTTGAATTCTGGATTTTCTTTTTCCGGAAGAAATGTATATTTCCATCCATAGAGTGTAAGAACTTCATTTGTGCACCACTCGGAAAAATAGTCTTTTGTTGCTGTTACACAATCTCCTCTTTCTGTAGGTAGACAAAACTGTCCTAATATTTTTTTAATATTTTTACAAACGCAATATTGTTCATAGTCAAAAGTACTAATAAACTTAAAGCCATCTTTAACCTTTTTAAAATCCCTCATATCCTCAAAAAATATCAACCAAATAAGCCAAAGAATTGAAAATATTCTTAAACCCCATTTTAAATATGTTATTGGAATATAAGAGCCATATCTAAAAACAAGAGTAGTAAAAAGAACCCATACTCCATACTTCATTGCAGAAGGCTCACTTTTCTCCAGACAAAAACGCAATTCTATAGTACTGAGTGAATAGAATGACAATTCATAAAACGGAAAATCATCATCACCTTTTATTTCTGCAAGTTTTTTTACACGATTTTTTGAAATTGCTATTTCAATAGGTTCTTTTAATATAAGAGCAATTGCTACTGACGTAAAAAGTGTAGACCAAAATCCATATATCCGTAGAAAATTAATGCTTCTTGGCAAAATTTTGTATAAAAGAATTCCTAAAAAAGGAACAGAAATAAGCTCTAATGCAAAAAGACAATTTTTCAATTTTTCTATATCAAAAAGCTTTGCGGATTCTTCTTTTAAGACTGAATATTTTTCTTTTTGCTCTTCTGTCATAACAGAACGCAATTGTTCTCTATAATTTCGCCCATTTCTTTCTGTTTTTGAGTTACTTTCCGCCATATGTGCATGCCATTCCTCACGAAATTTCTCAAATTCTCTTTTCTTTTCGGCGGCTTTTTCAAAAAATTCATTTTCATCTGTTGTTCCCGCCACACCGGCTTGCTTAGCGTATTTTAGTGCTTCCTGAGCATCTGTAAATCCATATTCTTTTGCAGTAGCATTCAATTCCTGGTAGCGTTCTTGCTGTGCTTGCTGTTCCTGTTGTCTCTGCAATTCAGCTTGCGCTCGTTCTTGTCTACGCTGGCTTGCAAGAAGTCCTTGCATTACGACTTGATTATGTATTTTTTGTTCCCATTCTCTCATACAAGCATCACTACAAAATTTATGACCAGGAATTGCTTCTTTCACTGCCCCATACTCAAACTGGTCAAATTGTCTATGGCAATTGTCGCATCTCATAAGACTCATAGTATTTTCTCCTTATACGTTTATTATTTCAAAGCATTTTCTATTTGTTTGCTTAAAGATTCTTTGTCTTTAAGTTCTGCAATGCCAATACTTATCAGTTGTGAACATTTTCCAATATTTCTGCTTTTAGTTTTTTGGGATTAAAATTCGAATAATCTTTGTCACAT
>CAZJOU010000232.1:0-3344 GCA_964547685.1 uncultured Treponema sp.
GCTGCAGCAGCACTCCTTTTAGGACTTGCTAGCTGCGATGGCGACTTGCATGATGCAGAATTGCCAAAAACAGAACCCATAACTATTTCTGGAGCCTCTTGGTATTATACAGATATTACAATTTGGGGTGATAATGATAGTACCGACGAAACAAATCGTATTGGAATTATCGTAAACAACAATACCTCCCCACAATCATCAAATACTTATGTTCCTGATTTTAAAGCAGAAACTGGAGCAGTATTTTATTATACAGCAGACAAGACAGTTGCATCCGCAAGTAATGCTACTCAGTTTGACTTAAATACTTCATATCAAACTGATGAACCTGCATATACAACAGAAGCAGGAAAAGTACGCATTTACGTTTATACAAATGTAGATACTCCATATTTACATTATTGGGGAAATGTATTAAAAGATACTACTTGGCCTGGAACTCCAATGGCTAAGGTGGGAGAGGCAGCGGCTAGTTCATATTCAATGACTATAAAAAATGTTATTGTAAAAAATCTTCCAGATGAGCTTAACGGCAAAAAACTATATTATAGAGGCGGTTTGGTAGATACTGGCTGGGGTACTGTTGAAGCAAATTCTTCGACTGTTGCAAATAACACAATTACGGTTCCAGTAGATAAGACAGATACAAAGAATTCAACGACTGGATACGCTTCTTCAAGTGAATTTAAAATTGCAGACTCTGATTGGGGAATTTCTATAGGAAAAGGCTTTGACAGTGGTAATGACGCTGCTAACGTTTCTGTACTTATGGTTGATGGTGCAACTGTTAATATTGTAGGTTATTATGTAGAAACTAATTCTACAAGAACTGATAAATACAGTTGTGTATGGTACTTAGAAAGTGCTGAATAATAATACTTATAAGTAATTATTCATTCAAAATGGGGCTGTGTGTAAAAACACAGCCTTTGTTTTAGTTTTTTGTGAATAGAGGACTATATTTTGAAAAATAAAACCACAGATACTAATTATTATTATTTACATAATTATTTCTATTACCGTAATAATTATTTCCATTATTTGGGGCTTAGAATTAGAAATATCAAGATTAGAGTTATTAAAAAATGGTGTAGATTTGTTTTTTAAAATAACTAGTTGTTTTGGAATTATAATTGGTATAACAATATATGACACAACAAAAAATGAATATTACAAATTTGGTTACGGTAAAAACATTGATAGTTTAGTAAAAGCAGAAATTTTAGCAGATTATGACAAAAATAAAGTAGAAAACTTTATTTGGAAAACAATAAATACAAATAAAGAAATGTATTGGAATGCAGTTTATGAATTAGAAGAGAGTTCAGAAAATTTTAGAAAAATATGGAATGATTACAATTATTATACTAATCAAGGTTGTCTTTCAAAAAGACTAAAAGACACAGAGAAAGCTGTTTTTTCAATGGTATATAAAAAAATTAAAAAATAAATAAGGAAGTTTAATATGAATATAATTCTAACAAACAATGAATTACAATATTTTCTCTGCCACATAAACAAAGACGATACATTATTTTCTTGTCAACAAACAGAAATTGCAAAAAATGCATTCAAAAATGATAGTACTTTAAATATTTTTTATAGAAAAATAGAAGATAAAGCTAATATAAAAATCAACGAATCCGCTTTTGAAAACTGTGAAAATCTATCTGCAGTTATTTTTGCAAATGCTAACTTAGAAAAATCTGAAGATTTAGATATAAACACTATGGTTTTGACCACTTCGACAGGCTCAGAACAGGCAGCCTCAACCACCGCAGATAAAATCACTATTCAATATCATGCTTTTAAGGACTGCGAAAACTTGCATACAGTTGTACTTCCAAAATTTAATTCGTTAATAATCGAAAAAGAAGCCTTTGCAAATTGCAAAAATCTTCGTTCTATCGTTCTTATGGAAAATGTGGTTTCAACAGGCTCAACCACCGAAAGTGTTTCTATTTCTGAAGAAGCGTTTTCTAATTGTTCAGACTTAAACTTTATCTGCATTAAAGACGGAAAAATTGCTAGATATGCACGTGAAAATAATTTTAAGGTTGTAGCCATTGATGAATAAAAACGAAACAGAATTAGAAAAATCAATTCGCGTTCAAAGATTTGGAATTGAAGAAGAAAATGGCATTCAAAAAAGAATTCGTCAAAATTCCAACAAACTTGAACTTATAGAAATAACTTCTCTTTCTGAATATGTAGAAGAAATTAAAAGAATTAATTCATCAGCAAAAAATCCTGTTTTTTACCGCGGACAGACAAATGCAAATTTTCCGCAAACTCCAAGCGTTTTGCGCACTAATCCAGAATACGAAAACTTAATGATAGATATGTTTATGCAGCGCTTTCCAAATGAATTTGCTACACGAACCACAAATTTAGACAAACTTTCGCTCATGCAGCATTATTTGCTAAAAACTCGTCTTATGGATGTTACGGAAAGTCCGTTTGCTGCATTATATTTTGCTTGTCAAGATATGAAAAAATTCGGAAATCCTAAGCGGAACAAAGACTGTTACGGTTCAATTTTTATTTATAAAGAACCATCTAAAAACGATAATAATTTTCCCGACGACTTAAAATATTCTTCTAGCAGGACTGTTAGCATTATTGCTTCTACAGCGTTTATGAAAAAAGAATTTTCTGGCGGAAATTTGGAAATGGAATATTTGCGCGACAGGCAAGAACCACAACACCTTAATAACTTTTTGCATTTTAAGGACATTATAAGCCGTTCTGTAATTGTGCGTGTAAAACGCGATAATCCACGAATTATAAATCAGCAAGGTGCTTTTATTTTGTGCAATGCCAACAAAATAAAAAATGCTTATGGCTTTTCTGAAAGTGAACTTTCTGCATTTATGGAATATATAACTAGTCCAAAAGGCGATTGGCTTAATCTTAATCCGGACAGATATTGCAATTCACCATTTGCCAAAAAATTAGAAGACAGAGATTTATGGGCTTTTGATTTTGAAAAAATTGAACCATACAACAAAAAAAATCCAATGGAATGGATGCGACAAGACCCTTTTGATTTGAACAAAATTTTTTACAAAAACGCTAGCGGAAAGCAAGTTATATTTTTAATTCCGCCTACTGCAAAACCAGAACTTATAGACGAACTAGAAAAATTCAACTTTACCGAAGACTTTATTTATCCAGATATGGACAATGTTGCCCACGAAATAAATTTACGGTTTTTGTCATAAATTTTTGATATAGAGCAAAATATTTTTGTTTTTTAATAATTTAGTTTTGTATGTCGGCGAAGCAGTAATAGGTTGTTCCGCCATTACGAAACACGAAGTTTAAAAGCAATCTTAATAAAT
>CAZJOU010000233.1:0-3329 GCA_964547685.1 uncultured Treponema sp.
TCGCCAAGGCGTTCAAGATTTATTTCGCCTTGTTCTATTATGTTTTCTTGAATTACTTTTACAAATTCAATTTGCTTAATGTTCAAGTTGTATTCGGAAATAAAGTCCGCAAACATTTGTTGAACGGTTTTTCTGTCCATTTTTGCAATTGAACGCACAAAAACGCCAAGCGGTTTTCCATCGCTTAATTTTTTAAATTGCTCTTCGCTTCCAAGTTCTTTTGTAAAAACTTCGTTTAATTTGTCGTATTCGCTTTGTGTAAGTTTTACGTTGTTGCGAAGTTTTAAGATTGTTGCGTCGTCCAAATGCGAATTTATGTAGGAATTTACCTTTTTTTCGTAGGCTTCAAAGTTGTTTTCGCCAAAAATTGGTTCGCCTTCTTCAAGATAAAGCGTTGTGTCTATAAAATTTGTATATTTTATTTCGCGGCTTTCTGAAAGAAATTTTATAAGTTCGCGGATTTTTTTTCGCATTTCCTCTAAATCAAGAATTGAAGCACATTCAAAATATGAACTTTCTGTAATTCTTGTAAGAAGTGGAATTTGTTCCTTTACTTTTAAAATTGTTGCTTTTTCGTGCAAAAGTCTGTTTGCGTCATTTTTTATTTGCGTGCTGAATCTACTGTAATTTTTATTTTTAAGTTTTAAAATTTCTATTTCATACACAAGATTGTCAAAACTTTTTGCAAATAAATCTTCTTCGTCGTCAAAAACAAGGTGAGCAATGTGTTTTTGCAAACATTCAACATCGCTTTCGGTAAGATTTTCAAACGATTCAATTTTTTTGTATTTTAAAACAAATTGTTTTTCAAGATGAACAGAAGTAAGTTCCTGATTTAACGAGTTAATTTGGCTATTAACAAACTGCACAAGCTCTGAACGGAATTTTTCGTATTCTTCTGTTTGATATTCTGCACTTTGCAATTCTTTTATAAGTTCAACTTTTTTGCAAAAAACAACTTCGCTAAGACTTTTTGAATCTGCTCCTTTTACGCCTTCTTTGTTCACTCTAAAAAATTCAAAGTTTCTAAGCCAATCAAAAATGTAAAAATATTTTTTTCCTTGGTACATTCCGTTTTTGCTGTCGCAAAGTGAAAGTGTAGGGCAAAGGCGAGTTCCGCGTCCAATCATCTGGTTAAACTTTATTTTGCTCATTACTTTTTTAAAGAACACAAGATTTACAACTTCCGGAATGTCTACGCCGGTGTCTAGCATATCAACGCTTACAGCAATAAACGGATTTGAATCTGGCTTTTCAAAGTTTGAAATTGTCTGGCTAACTTTGCTGTCGTCGCACACAATTCTAGTGCAAAATTCGCCTTTTAAGTTCGGATAAAGTTCGTTAAAAGTATCTACAATGAATTGTGCGTGATTTTTGTTATACGCAAAAATAATTGTTTTTCCTAACTTGTCGCCAGCATCTGTTTTTATTCCGTGTTCCATAAGTTCTTCAATTACTTTTTTTACAGTGTCTTTGTTAAAAACAAATTTGTTTATATCGCTTGGCGGAATTTCTTCAAAATCCGATTTTCCTTCTTCTTTGTAGTCGTTTTCAATTTGCTTTTTGTCTTTGTCGCTTAAATCGTCAAAATGAATTCCGTTGTCTATAAATGTTGTGGAATTTTCAACTGGATAATAATTTACAAGATAATTGTTTTTAATTGCTTCTTCGTAGGAATAATTGTAAGTTGGATTTCCGTTTTCCAAGTCAAAAAATTCAAATGTGCTTTTTTCTACTTCGTCGCGTGGAGTTGCAGTCAAGCCTAGCAAGTATGAATCAAAATATTCAAAAATTGTGCGATATTTTTTAAAAATACTTCTGTGTGCTTCGTCAATTATAATTAAATCAAAATGAGCCGGAGTGTAAAGTCGTTCGCCGTCTTCTGTTTTGTCTTCGTCTATTGCGTTTAAAATTGTTGGATATGTAGAAAAAACAATTCGTGCGTTTTTGTTTGCTTTGCGTTCTTTTTGGTCTAGCATATTGCAAAGCGACATTGATTTTAAGTGCTCTTTGTAATTTGAATATGCTTGCTTTACAAGCTGAATTCTATCTGTTAAAAACAAAACGTTTGTTGCATAGTTCGCTTTTGTAAAAACATCTGTAATGCTGATTGCGGTTCGCGTTTTTCCAGTTCCTGTTGCCATTACAAGCAAAAATTTTCTTTTTCCATTTTTTGCTTCGTGTGTAACCGCTTTTATTGCTGCCATTTGGTAATCGCGACCGGTTATGCTTGTGTTTATGCGGACATTTTCCAAATCTTGTTTTAAGTTTCGTCTGTCCATAAGTTTTTGCAAGTCACCTTGGCTAAAAACCATGCTAACTTGTCGCGGAGAAGTTTGTGTGTCGTCCCAAAAGTAGCAGTCGAATCCGTTTGTGTAAAAAATAAACGGACGGCGGCCAAATTCACGTTCAAGGCAATCTGCGTAATCGTGCGCTTGTTGCTTTCCAATATTTGGGTCTTTGCTTGTTTTTTTTGCTTCTATTACAGCAAGCGGAAGTCCGTCTTTTCCAAAAAGAACGTAATCAACAAATCCGTTGGAATGACTTTCGCCCATATTATGAACAGAATATTCTTCTTGAACCATAACGCCGTCTAATTTCCAGCCAAGTCGCTTTAAATCGTCATCTATAAAAAGTTTTCTAGTTTCTTTTTCGTTTATTGTTTCGTAGTCAACTTTTACGTCTGTTTTTTGCGTTGCTTTGTTTTCGTTTATTGATTTTAAGAGCGAAGCAAGTTGTTCTTTTAATTCGGAAATTGATTTTTCTTTTTCGTCTAATTGATTTTTATATTGTTCTATTTCTTCGTGATTTGTTTTTACAATAACTCTAACTTTGTTTTTTGGAATAAGATTTTCGTCAAAATGGCGAGTTTCGTAAAAACTTCCGTAAGTAAAGGAAATCCAGTTTGTAAAGTTGAACAATGCTTTTAGCGAAAGCAGTACACGTTGTTTTTCTACTTCGTTTTCGTCGTGAACAGCACGATTTCCTACTTTTATTGAAATTTGAATATCTTTTTGAATGTTTTCTGGAACAATGTTTGTAAACTCGTGCGTGTGAACAAGCGTTTGAATTTTGTCGTCGTAAGGAAGATGCAAGTCGCGGTCAACAGAATACATCCACAAAACTGCCTGTTCCACACATTTTCGTGCAGCAAACCCGCAAAACATTGTAGATTTATTGTATTGTTTTTCCGCCTCGACTGCTAAAGATGCAAATGAAGAAAATTCTGGATATTTTAAAAGAAACTCAAAATTAGACATATATAAACTCGTAATTTTGATTGTATCACTAAATTTTTAATCCGTCAGTTTAATTTTACTTTTCCGCGG
>CAZJOU010000234.1:0-3317 GCA_964547685.1 uncultured Treponema sp.
AACAGAGAAATCTAAACTGAAACGAAACTGTTGTTTACGAATCGGTTAAGAAAATGCGACAACCCTCGCCAAAGTGTACGCATAAAAGCGTATTAAAACAGCGTCAAAAAAAATCGTGTCATTCCGAGCCAGTGCGCACACTGGCGTGGGAATCCCCCGGTCAGACGCAACAGGTCTGAATTGTTGGGGGACTGCCACACCAGCGCTGCGGCGCTGGTTCGCAATGACACGGTAATGCTTTACTCTTCCTTCTTCCGGTACTGCTGCGGCAGTTCACCTTCGCCGCCCATCATGGCAGTCATTTCCTCGATGCGCTCTAAGGGGAAAGGAGGATTGGCCAAGGGCTTCATGGCGATGGACATGAGCTTCATGGGGTTATCGTCTGCCAGCACCCGGTTGGAGCTGATCTCGCCGCAGCGGCGGCAGCGGTGGATGATGGCCCACTCGCCCTTGTTCCGAACCCAAACGGAGATGGGCTCCATGATGCCGCCGCAGTCGGATTCCCGATCCCCCGGCTCAATATCCACATGCAGAGAATGCAGGCAGTTGGGGCAATGGTTCCGGTGGTCGCTGCCCGCCCCGGCAGGGACTACCAGGCGGCCGCAGTTGCGGCAGGTGAAGCTTTCTTCACAGGCGTGGGTCTTATAGTAACCCTTTTCGTATTGTTTGCGTTTATTTTCCCGATTCATGGCAAGTTTTCCTTTGTCATTTAAGATAGATACTGCTATTATACCGAAGTTTGGGAATATGTCAACAAAAAGGCACCCCTTCCGGTCGAAGGGGTGCCAAAAAATTATTCCACCGGTTTCAGGCAGGTACCATCGGGCAATTTCAGGTAGGCCACCTGATCCAGGTCAACCGAGTCACTGTTTTGACTGCTGAACAGACTGACCTGACTTCCGTCCTGCATCACAGCGCACATTTGCTTGCCGTTACAGAGGTAGAAATCCGGATACAGGTACTCCTGTTTTTCCTCGTAGTCGATGGTGGAGCTGTACTTGCGCAGGATGAAAGATGTGATGGTGTAATCTTCCAGAACGTCGCTGCCATCTTCCTTCCAGCCAATGCAGCCCTTGGCGGCGATGGGTTCCGTCACAAATTCCAGCTCCTGATAATCTCCATTGGTTTCGTCAAAGGTAAGCGTGAACGTCCATTCGCCCTCCACCATGGTACTGGTCACATTGAAGGGGTCTCCTTTCCTTTGGCAGATCAGATCCACGATATCGAGCTTCCATTGAGAGCCGATGCCAAAAGGAGCGCTTCCATCCTGCATATCCAGTTTCACTTCCATGGATAGGTCGATGGTATTGCTCAGCCCGTCTCCGTCCTCTACAGAAACGAAACCACCGCCATCCCCGCCGGTGGATACCCGGCCATCTGCGGGAGAAATATTCCAGCCGTTTCCGGTGCGGATGTTGTCGATGTTTTCATCCTCCAGCACGGTGCCTTCCGGTGCGGTAACAGAGACCAGAATGTGGGCAACATAGCCGTCGGTATCCGCCTCTTTCAGTTTCAACGTCCAACCGTTCTGGGTTGACATCTGAGAGGGCGCATGCTGGGCATCCACGTCTGCCTGCGTCACTCGTTTGGGCTGAATGTTGAAGTCCACAGTCTCGGCCATCAACTCCATTTGGGCTTCCGTCATGTAAGTAGAGTCTGCCCATACCTTGTCATCGTCCTGACTCCATACATCCGCCCGGTAAGGAAAGGCCAGCGTCATCAGCGCATCTTCCCGGTCACACAATAGATACCCGAATTCATTGGAGGGAGAGTAAAGAATGAGGATGTCATTCCCGGAGGTGGTGGTGTAGTGTTTTTCGGTCCAGTCTCCGGTGTCGTCGATAACGGTGTAGTCACTGCTGAAGCAGTCCTTCCAGTTCCAGCGGAGGGTGGCTTGGGTGTTTTTCACCCCATCGTCGGTATCGGTGGGAAACTGGATATTCAGGATCAGGGAGATATTTCCGTTTTCGTTAACACCACCCCAGTTGATATCGGTGGTGACCCCCTCGGTCTCCCGGAAGAAACGCTCGATGCCCAGTGCGTCGCAGAGATTGCGTACCGTGCGGAATTGCAGCGTCTCCCCTTGCGGTGTCAGGCCATAGCTTTCTGCCAGTTCGGCCATTTTTTCCTTTTCTGCTTGGGTGTTGATGGTTTCCTGATCTTCACAGTAGGCATAGAATTCAGCACAGGCCTGATAGGCAGGCGTGCCTTTCAACCCGGCCAAACTCAGTACAGAGGTCTTAACGGTTTCCGTGCCTACCACGCTGTAGCCGTTTTCGGCGTACAGATTCCGCTCCTCTGTCCGGTCACCGATCTTCACATTTTCCAGTGACAGGACGTAAGCCACGGCGCAGCCCACCAGCATCAGCATCAACGCTGCCACGGCGGCAACGAGGATCAGGCGGCGTTTCCCCGGACGAGCTGTGGTTTTCACGGAAAATCCCCCGGTTTCCGCTTCTTCGATCAAATCACTGCCAATGTATTCCAGTCCTTTGAAAATATCCTTTCCGTTCATACTGCAACGCCCTCCTGTTCCAGAAATACTTTCAGCTTTTGCTTGGTGCGGTTTAAGCGCATGGATACGGCACTTTCACTGATGCCGTACCGCCGGGCGATTTCCCCCACGGTGTCCACATACCAGTACCGCCGCAGGAAGATCATCCGGTTCTCCGGCCGCTGCTGCCGCAGGAACCGGTCCAGCAGCGCCCCCAGTTCTTTCCCGGAGAGCTCCACTTCCCGGCGGCTGTCCGGAATGCACCCTTCCATTTCCTGAGTCAGACTCACCACCTCCGCCTTCCGCTTTTTGGCGTTGTTCCAGTCCAGCCGCCCCAGGGCAAAGTGGCGGCATAGCTTGGCAAGATAGGCGAAATAGTAAGTCGGCTTCTGGGGCGGGATGGTCTCCCAGGCTTTTAAGTAAGTATCGCTGACGCTTTCCTCGGCATCCTGCTTACTCTTAACGATGCCCTCCGCCAGACGGTGGAGCCGCCCGCCGTAGGCCTGCTGGGTCTGCCGGATGGCTTCTTCATCTCTGGCGAAAAACAGTTCCAGAATTTTGCTGTCTTCCACAGCGCATCACCTCGCTTTTGTAATTGCCCTTCACTTCTATAGAGGGATTTTGCAGGGGCAATCTCACGGTCAGGAAGGAAAAAATGTGGCATTGCAGTTCGGTAACAGCCGCAATGCCACATTTACTATCACTCATGCAAGCAGGAAGAGAAAAGTCATCCCCAGCCTTGACGGAGAGGGAACGTAGTTGTGAGTCCCCTCTCAGACCGAAATCAAAGATTTCGGCCAGCTCTCCCAAAGGGAGAGCCAAG
>CAZJOU010000235.1:0-1197 GCA_964547685.1 uncultured Treponema sp.
CCCGCAGGTGCTAATAATTCACACATAAAGATAAATTTAGCACATAATAAAAATCAAGTCCACAATAAAAAATTTAGTATGAAACAATGCCAGGAGTTTCGCCACTTGATTTGCTTAGTTGCCATCCTTTCGCAAAACTTTCCGAGGAAATGCGTTCTATAGATTTTGTCGCGGTAATTTTGCTAAACCTTACGGAATCCAAAATAGAAGAACTATTCCACTTCCCTGCTTCAACCGCTAATTTTACAGCGTTTTGCATTTCTTCATTTTTCCATTCAGAATAACTTTCATCTGCGTAACAAACACAATCAATAATAGAATTATCTACTGAATTTCTTAAAAGAATTACGTCCATTTCGTCGCCAAGCCTTGCACTTTCGTTTTCTGCCCATAAATCGCGTGCGTTATCGCTAGAATATTTTGCTTTTGATAACGTAAAATCAGAATTAAGTTCGCTAACCGCCAAAGAAAAATCTTCTTTTGTGCGCAAATGAACAACAATTATTTCGCCCTTAAAAACTTCTATTGCAGGAAAAAAATAGGATTTTGAACTTCCATCATTTGCGCTATAAAGTTCCACACCAGATAAATTTCCATCGCTTAAAACTCGAATTTCCACATATTCACATTTAAAATATTTTCCAGAAGAATTACTTCCGCTTGAATATTTTGGATGAACTTCTGTAATTTCCATTTCTGGAACTTTTCCGTTAAATCCCAAAAGCGGAAGGCTAAAAGTTAGCGTATTTCCTATTTTGTCCGAAACTTCGCCATAAAATTGATATTCTTCGCCAATTTTTAATGAATCAGAAAAAACAATATCAAAAATACACAAACCTTCGCCATTTTCCGCACAACTAACATTTACATTTTCTAGAGAAACTTTAGGATTTATGCTATATTCATTTATCCTAACTTTTTGATCAAACACAATTCTAACCTGATTTTCGCCCGTTACGTAAAAATTTTCAATTTTTGGACATGAATAATTTTCATCAATAACAACAATTCCTTCTTCCGTAACTCTGCACGAAAGCGGACAAACAATAAGCAAAACGCTAGCACTAATAATTACCGTTTTAAGAAAATTCCACCCAAACACCGACCAATTATTTTTTTTCATAAAAAACCTCCATTTTTGATTACTCAAACCTACCTTGATATATCGCCCGCGAATAACGTTCGCGAAGTGCCCTT
>CAZJOU010000235.1:1297-3302 GCA_964547685.1 uncultured Treponema sp.
CTTTTCCTACTATTGACATAAACCTAGATATTTAATATAGTAAATATCACCTGCGGCGATGTTGGAATTGGTAGACAAGCAAGGTTGAGGTCCTTGTGTTGCAAGACGTGCAGGTTCAAGTCCTGTTCGCCGCACTGTCAAAGACTGTCAAAAGACAGTCTTTTTTTTTGAAAAGTTTTTAAGGAACGAATGCGTTAGGCGCTGGAATGGTGACGCCGAAGGCGGCAGGCGACCGTAGGGAGACCGAGCGTTAGCGGGCCATGAAAGCACCGGCGACGGCTTTGCCGGCGCAACGCCCAAAATACAAAAAGGAAAAAATTATGGCTGATGTAAAATCTGCAATTAGAGAAGTTGTTTTTAATGCACTAAACGAATTTATAAAATCTAAAGGTGGCGAAACTGTAGAAAGCGAAAAAATTGTTGTGCAAAACACGCCAAATCCAGAAATGGGCGACTTGGGAGTTCCGCTTTTTGCGTTTGCAAAAAACTTAAAAATGGCTCCACAAGCAATTTCTAGCGAAGTTGTAAAAATTATAAACGAAAAATATGCAGAAAATGCAAAAAATTGCGGAGAATTTTTAGCGGTTGGTCCTTACGTAAACGTAAAATTGAACAAAGCGGACCAAGCAAGTTCTGTTCTAAAAAAAATTGCTGAACAAGGCGAAAATTACGGTTCGCTAAACGAAAGTGGAAAACCTTTTTTAGCTGGCAGAAAAGTTATGGTAGAATTTTCTGCACCAAATACGAACAAACCGCTACATCTTGGACATTTACGAAACGATGCACTTGGCGAATCTGTAAGCCGAATTTTAAAAGCAGCTGGTGCGGAAGTTTGCAAAGTAAATCTTGTAAATAATCGCGGAGTTCATATTTGTAAAAGTATGCTTGCGTATAAATTGTTCCACGAAAAAAAAGGCGACACGCCAGAATCTTTGGGAATGAAAGGCGACCATTTTGTTGGTCTTTGCTACGTAGAATTTGATAATTACTTAAAGGGCGAAAAAAATAAACCAGAAACTGCGCATCCGGAAGCGTTGCAACAAGCAGAAGATATGCTTGTAAAATGGGAAGCTGGCGACAAAGAAGTGCGCGCGCTTTGGGAAAAGATGAACAACTGGACTTTGTCTGGATTAAAAGAAACTTATGCTAGAACTGGCGTTTCTTTTGATAGATATTATTTTGAAAGCGAAACTTACCTTAAAGGAAAAGATGAAATTTTAAAAGGTTTGGAAAAAGGCATTTTCTTTAAGGCAGAAGATGGTTCTATTCGCATTGATGTTACAGATGTTGTTGGAAAAGGCAAAGATGAAGAAAATCACGAAAAAGTTTTGCTTAGAAAAGACGGAACTTCTGTTTACATTACGCAAGACATTGGAACTGCAATAAGTCGCCACGCTGATTGGCCATTTAATCAGTTAGTTTATGTTGTTGCAAGTGAACAAAATTATCACTTTAAAATTTTATTTTACATTTTAAGAAAACTTGGATTTGATTGGGCAGATAAACTTTACCACTTAAGTTATGGTCTTGTTAATTTGCCTAGCGGAAGAATGAAAAGTCGCGAAGGAACTGTTGTAGACGCAGACGATTTATTAGATTCGCTTCACGCAGATGCGTTAAAGGCTATAGAAGAGCGTGGACGCGAAGGCGACGTTAATGCAAACGATGTTGCAGAAAAAGTTGCGTTAGCCGCTGTTCATTATTATCTTTTGCAAGCAACGCCAATAAAAGATATGCTTTTTAATCCTGCAGAAAGTCTTAGTTTTAACGGAAATACTGGTCCATATTTACAATATATGGGAGCGCGCATAAGTTCTATTTTGGAAAAAGCTAAAAGCGAAGGAATTGTTGCAAGTAACGAACACTCTGAACTTTTAAAAACTCCAGAAGAATGGAGCCTTATAAAAGCGTTAGGGGAATTTCCTGCAACTGTTAATAAAGCAGCAGAAAATCTTGATCCTAGCGTTATGGCTAGTTACCTTTACGAAGTTAGCAAACTGTTTAG
>CAZJOU010000236.1:0-3299 GCA_964547685.1 uncultured Treponema sp.
ATCAGATGAAAAAATCATTTGGAGCAATGGGCGGAATGCTTAAAGGCTTTGGATTGGGAAAGAAAAAGTAAAAAAGGTACAAAGGAAAACAATATGGAATACAGTGACGATGAAGCGTACAGAGCAGATCCAGAGCTTTCGAAAATGGTAGATTATTTTAAGGCTGCTCACGAAACAAAGGAAGAGCGAGAAAAACGATTGGCGAAAGAAGCAGCAGAAGCAAAAGCGGAGCAAGAAAAGAAACAACAAGAACAAAAACAGAATGCACAAACTTCTAAAACAGATGCGCAGCAATCTGCACAAGTAAACACGCAAGGAGGATTGAAAATGAAGTTTTGCCAAAATTGCGGCGAGCAACTGCAACCAGGCGCAAAGTTTTGCACTAACTGCGGAACGCCTATTGGACAAACAGAAAATACAAACACAAGTACAAACTTCAACGACGCAAGTACAAAAAAACAAGAATATGTCGGAACAATCAGAAAATGCCCAAGCTGTGGTGCGGAAGTGCCAGCATTTGCAGTAACGTGTCCTGCGTGCGGACATGAATTGAACGATACAAAAATAAGCGATTCATTAAAAAAAGGCTCTGTTCTACTAAGCAACTGAAGCTTGAAAATGATGTCATTGCCGTGCTTGACACGGCAATCTATAATAAGTAGATACTCGAACAAGTAGATACTCGGGTCAAGCCCGAGTATGACACGCAAACCACTAAGGTTTGCAATGTTTGCATAGTAAACTTAGTTTATAATGACATTTTTTCAGTTGCAATGTCGAACAGAGCCTAAAAAAATTTCAAGAAGGATTAATGAAATACGAAGGCAGACAGGGACGCGACTTTGTTGCGAGTTTTCCAATTCCGAACACAAGGGAAGAACTGGGAAATTTCATGATTATGATAGCATCCATATTAAATACAGATTTACAAAATAGAGCGGATTCACAAAGAATAAGCGCATTTAAAAGTAAATTTGATGAAGTCAAAAGCAAAATAAACCTTAATCTTCCTGAAAACGATCCAATAAAAAAAGAAACGGCAAATTGGGATAAAAAAATAAATTCAAAGTTTGAAAGTTGGGAATCTTTGAATAAAAAAGCAGTAAAAAAACACGATTCTTTGTATAGGAAACATCCACAAGTTTTTTGGCGGCGAACTGTAATTATTGCTGCTGTTATTATTGGATTTATCATTGCGATTTCAATTGATTTGTACAATCACGGACCTATTTGGAATCTTGTCGATGATATAGCCGATGATATAAAAGACAAAAAAGAAGCCGCTGAGTTATACGAGCAACTTCAAAAAATTCCGGCAACAACAAAAGTTTTTCCAAAAGAAAATGTTATATTACCTTTAGAATTGCAACCATATTTTAAAGTTGTTTCAGATTGCACGCTTAAAATTGCAGAATATGCTTATTCTGCAAGCGTTGATGTAACTTTAAAATGTAAAAAATCCATACGTGCAGATTTAGACAGAAAACTTGAAAAGAAAATCGCTGAGCTAGGAACACGAAAAACGGATTATGAAATAAGCCAATCTTGTTATTTTTATTTTCTAGGAAATAGTTACGATTACAATAGTGTTGCAAAAGCAATGCTAGATGCAAAGCCTAACGAAGATTTAAGAATTTCTATAAAACGAGAGATAAGTTATTCTAAAGATGAGAAGTATGAGCTTAAGTATGGGCTTGAAGCTGCATCGTTCATAGAAGAGGAATTTATCAATTTATGTGATGAGAAACCAAAGTTCTATTATCATATGACATCCAAAGAAAAAGACGAGAATGGTTATTCGAAACACTATTATTATATCGAATTCGATGATTAAATTTTCAAAATATATTTAAGGAGGCAAAAATTATGAAAGATGATAACAAAGAAACAAATCAGAATATTCTTACACCTTTTGAGCGAGCATTGTACAAAGAAAACAATCTTTTTCAAAAACATTTGTTCAGAAAATATCTGTTTGATTCGATTCTGCATGGCAATGAAAAAGATTTTTCCAAAATTGTAGAATTTATTGGAATTCAATGGGGCGTTAGAAGAACTGTAAGCAATAAAATTGATGATGAAATAAAAGAAAGCGAATCAACTAATGAAATACAATCAGTAGTTCACAATGGATTTGATGGGTTTACAAAGCATTTATGGAATGCCAAAGATAAAATCTTGTCGGGACAATATTATGAATGGACAAAAAAAGAAAATGATTTTCATGCACATTCGTATGTAAGCAAGATTTGTTTTTTGCTAAATCCGGAAAAATATAGAATAATTTATGATTCACATAATACTGATTCAGTCAATGAATTATTGAACAAGAATAAAAAATCCTCTTTCTCTTTTGAGAATTGGAAAGAAGTTGTAAATGATGAAAATTACAACAAAATTCTTGATGGATTAAAATCAGAAGAAATTTTAGAAAAAGATTTCAATCCAATTTCAATCGAAGATTATTTTTTGGTTGACTGTGAACTTTGGCTAAAAGGTTTCTAAATTCTTAAATCAATTTGCGCAATGGGATAGTAGTGGCACGCCGTAGGCGTGTTCCGAAGCGAAGCGTAGGAATGAGCCGCGTAAGACGGCGAACCACGAATAGCCCGGTTTTTTGCGAAGCAAAAAATGCGCCCAAAAAAGAAAACGTAGAGGGAAAAAACTATGATAGACGAAAACAAATTGTTGCAAACAGAAAAAAACAACTTTCTTGTAAATGAATTTTTTATGTTGTCTTGGGAAGCGGCAGTTCACGAGCGGAACGAAGGCGAAACACTTTTTGCTGACAAGGCAAGCGAAAAAGAAAAATTCATATTCAAGCATGAAATAAAACAATTTCTTCTAAAAATGCTTTCGCAATACGAAAACAAAGTTGACTCTGCAAAGCATTTTGAAAACATAAAAGCGGTTCGGGATTTTTGCAAAAATTATGCGGAAGCGCACAAAGATGTGTTTCCTGAAGATTCGATAGTAAAAAATTTTTCGACTGCACAAAAACTTTTGAATATGCTGTGCAAATATTTTTGGTGCATGAACTGGATTTTAGAGCCGCCTGATTTGCCGATTGATCGAATCAATATTTCTAAATTACCCAAAGAAAAGCAATTTAACTGGACAAAAGATTTGAACGAAGAAAATTATCTTGAAAAAATCAATGAATTTAAAGAACTTGCAAAAGAAAATAATTCTTCGATTGCAGTTTGGGAATTGTTCAACTGGAAACGTGATTCATACATAAAAAATTGAAAGTATTTAATGTCATTCTGAGTGTAGCAAAGAATCGATGAGATGTTTCG
>CAZJOU010000237.1:0-3288 GCA_964547685.1 uncultured Treponema sp.
AAATTCCGCTTTTCCGTTTTTTAGAACAAGATTTCGCTCATAAATAGATTTTTCGTTATTATCATTGCCACTAGAATTGCTATTCCAACTTGCATTTCGACCTTCGCTAGAATTACGACTGCCCCGCAAGTTTCGTATCGTCTTTGTTGCGTTTTCGTTTGGTTTTGCATTTTCTTTTGGAACAAACCCAATGTTGTGCGCGTTATAAGCAATTTCATCGTTAATAGTTCCGCTATCTGCAAGTAGTCCGGCACTTTCCGAATTTTCTGCAACAGCGCGGTAAAGCCGTTCCGTAACCATTTTTTGCCAATTTTCCATAATTTTTTTCTGAGCGTCGCTAGTTAGCGCAAACATCATAACGCCAGAAGTGTCGCGGTCTAATCTGTGAACTACAAAAGGTCTGTGTTTTGCGTTATAAGAACCTTTTTTTCGCATAAGATTTTCTAACGCATCTTGCGCAGTTTTATTTCTACTTCCCGGGTAAGGAACGCTTAACATTCCGCTTGGCTTAAAAATAACGGCAATATATTCATCTTCGTAAAGAAGTTCAATTTTTTCGCGACCAAAATCCGCTTTATGTTCTTTTTTAAATTCAGTTCCGGCTAAATTTTTAGGCATTTGTAGATTTTCCCTCGTCGTCTTCGTCTTCTTCGTCGTAATCGTAATCTTGCGGAACGTAATTTTTTTCTAAAACATCAAGAATATCGCGCAACTGTTCATAAACTTTCATATCTTTTTGCAAAGTTTCTTGCGTTCTTCCGTCTACAATAAAAACGTCTGCATAAGAATCTAGCATTTCGTACATAAAAGCGTAATCTTCTTCGTCTAATGCATTTAAAGAATCAATTCCATTAATATCTGTAAGAATGTCGCTTAAAATTGCTTCCAAATCGGAACATTCATCTGTAAGTTCTTTTGTATATTCAAAATTATCTTTTAAAAGATATTCACGATTTTCTTTAATTTCAGAAAGAATTTTTTTATAAGAATCTAAAAGTAATTCGTCATCTGTCATAACTTTAGTTTAGCACGAATTATAAAAACTATCTATTCAACCTACAAAATTATATTTACTACAAAACCAGTTAAAAGTGAAAACAAAATTACAAACGCAATGTAAAGCGCAAAGTTTTTTATTCCAAGCGCAATTTTTAACGCGCCAAGATTTGTTATTTTTGTAGAAGGTCCAGTTAGCATAAAAGCGGCCGCACTTCCAGCGCTCATTCCTTCGGCTAACCATTGTTGTAAAAGCGGAATTGTGCCACCACCGCAAACATAAAGCGGAACTCCAATTGTTGCCGCCATTAAAAGTCCAAACGCTTCGTTTTGTTTGCCAAACAACTTTGCCATTGCGTCCGCTGGAACATAACGCTGAAAAATTGCCGAAAGCGCAATTCCAAGCAAAAACATTGGTCCGGTTGCTTTTACGTTGCGACCAACATTTTTAATAAATCGCAAAAAAATGTTCGGATCTGTATCGTGATTGTGCGGTTCATCAAACGAAGAAAAGTCAAAATAACTGTCATGTTGATGTGCTGCCGAAACATTTCTTTGTCTTGTCATGTTGAGCGTATGCGAAACATCTGTATTTCGAGATTCTTCACATTCGTTCAGAATGACGTTACTACTGATAGATTCTTCGCTACACTCAGAATGACTAACTTTATTTCTGCAATAAAAAACGTGAACCAAAAGTCCTGCAGCAATTCCCATAAAAAAGCAACTTACAATTCTAACCACAAGCATTGTTGGCCCAAGAGCAGCGGAATAAATAATTAGTTGCGGATTCAGCAAAATAGAACTCATCATAAACGAGGCTAAAAAATCGTCTTTAATTCCTTTTTTAGAAAATGCCGCGCAAATTGGAATTGTTCCATACATACAAAGCGGTGAAGCAATTCCCAAAATAGACGCAAAAACCAAACCTACAATTCCCGGAATTCGTTTTCCCAAAAATTCTGCCGCTTTATGAATGTAATTTTTTGCAAAAACAGAAATTGCAGAGCCAATTAAAATTCCTAAAACCCAATACCAGAAAATTTGGCGGAATTGCAAATCAAAATAATACCAAAGATAAATTGCTTCGCGCTTTATAACTTCAATCATAAGTATTTTTTTTGGGCAGTCCGACAAAAGTGGTTTCGACACGCTTCGCTGCTCAACCACCTTTGCCGTCGGGCTTTTCGGGGTTACGCTAGCGCTCCATTCCTGCGGAACGCTTCGCGCCCCTACAATCCCTACTGCATTTTTCTACTATTTACTTTATTTCCACCAATCTGTAATATCGGTTTCCAAGTCCAATTTTTTCTGCCACATCCAAAGTATGAAGTCCGTTTCTTGATTCAATTCTTTGTCTAAGCGATGCAGAATCTGGCGCTTTGTAAACCATATCTATTGCGGCTTGGTCAATCGCCAGCGGATCAAGTGAAGCAAGAATTCCGATGTCGTGCATATCTGGCTCAGCTGGATTTCCGTCACAGTCGCAGTCAACGCTAAGTCTGTTCAAAACGTTGATGAACGCAATGTTTTTTCCGCCGTTCATAGAATTGCAAACGCCTTTTGCAGCGTCGGCCATTGCTTCCAAAAAAGCATTTTGTTGTCCGCCCCAAGGATTAGAAAGGCTTGTTCCGCCAGAATGAATCCACGCTTTGCCACTTTTTCCTGTAGAAGTTCCGCTTCCAAATCCAATAGAAAGATTTTTAATTGCGCCACCAAATCCTGCCATTGCGTGCCCTTTAAAGTGCGAAATTACAAGATAAGAATCATAGTTTTTAAAGTGAGTTCCAACGTAATCTTCTTTTAGTCGCTGTCCGCCTGAAACTGGAATTGCAACGCTACCTTCTTCGTCAAGCAAGTCAAAATCCGCAATCGTTAAAAATCCGTGGTCTTTTACAACTTGTTTGTGCATTGCAACAGATGCTCTGCTTCCGCCGTAAGCCGTGTTACATTCAACAATAGTTCCGTTCACTTTTTGAACTGTGTCTTTTAGCAAAGTCGGACGAAGATAGTTTGAGGCCGGCGGTTCACCAGTGCTTATTTTTACGCCAGTTTTTCCAGTTGGTGTCCAGCCAAGCGCGTTATACGCTTTTAGCATACTTTCCGAAGAAACATCGCGAATAAAATAAACGACCGGCGCATTTTTGTCATCAGTTTTATGCGGAAGACTAGAAGTGTCAACTTGCTGAATTACAGAAGTGTCAGTTTTTGATGATGATGATTTTGATGAGCGAGTCGCCGCAAAAGTACAACCCAAAGCAACAAGCGCTAACGCTGAGCAAATAATTACAA
>CAZJOU010000238.1:0-3279 GCA_964547685.1 uncultured Treponema sp.
ATTTTGGAGTTTTTATGGACAAACGATTACTTACAATTCAAGACATTTCTTGTGTGGGGCAATGTTCGCTTACGGTTGCGCTTCCGATTATTTCGGCTTGCGGAATAGAAACTGCAATTTTGCCGAGCAGCGTTCTTTCTAATCATACAGCAAAGGGTTTTTCTGGTTGGACTTTTTGCGACTTAACGCAAGAAATGCCAAAAATCTTAAATCAGTGGCTTAAAGAAAAAATTGATTTTGATGCGTTTTACACAGGTTACGTTAGCGCGTTGCAAATTCCGTATATTTTGGAAATTATGGAAAAAGTAGCACGTCCGAACGCATTGCGAATTGTAGACCCTGCAATGGCTGACGACGGAAAGCTTTACGCAGGCTTTGCAGACGATTTTCCTAGCAAAATGGCGGAACTTTGCAAAGGTGCAGATTTTATTCTTCCAAACTTAACAGAAGCGTCGCTTTTACTTGGAATTCCGTATGTTGGCGAAAATTACGACAAACCTTACATAGAAAAAGTAATGAAAGATTTACATAAACTTGGTGCAAAAAACGTTATTTTAACTGGTGTTAGTTTTGAAAAAGGAAAACTTGGCGTTGCCGTTTATAACGGAGCAGATTTTGATTATTACTTTACAGAACGACTTAACGCAAGTATGCACGGAACTGGCGATGTTTACGCAAGCGCATTTACAGGAAGTTTGCTTCGCGGAAAAAGCGCAATAAAAGCGGCTTCTATTGCGGCGGATTTTGTAGTTGAATCTATGAAACAAACGCTTGATGACAAAAGCCACTTTTACGGCGTAAAGTTTGAAAAAGCAATTCCGTTTTTGGTTGATGCTTTAAAATAATTTTTTTTTAACACCTGCGGACACGGACGTCCGCACTTAACGTAGCGCTTGCCAGCAAAGCGCAAGCGGTAGTAAAAATTACAGGATGTAATTTTTACGTGGGGCGTTACGGGGCAAGTTGCGTTCACAATTTTTGCCCCGTAGGGTGGGTAGACGAAAACCGAAGGTTTGAGGCGTAGGGCGGGGCTCCGCCCTTCCACATATTATTTTATAATTTCTTGTACTTCTTCGGAAACTTCTTTGTTGTAGTAAAGCCAAGCGTACATTGCGGCGGCTCCTACAAGTTTGCGTCCGTATTCGCGTGTTTCTTGGTAAGGAATTATTTCTAAAAATAAATCGTCTGGAAGATTTTTTATGTTGTTAAATGCAATTTTTGAACTTTTTTCCCAACGTCGAACGCGCGTAATTCCAGCGTTGTAAGCAAAAAATGCAGAAAGCCAGCGATTTTCTAATCTTTCGGCTAAATTGTTTAAATACCAAGCACCAAATTCCAAATTGTCATCTGGATTTTTTAAGTTGTATTCTTTATATTTTAGTCGGTGTGCAATGTCGCTTCCGGTAAAAGTCATAAGTTGCGTAAGTCCAATTGCGCCGGCAGAACTTTCTATTTGCGAATCAAAAAAACTTTCGCTACGAACAAGCGCATACATAATTTCTTCTGGAACATTGTACTTTGCGCATTTTTCGCTAATAATTTCGCTATAATCTTGCGGAAAAAGCAATTTTAAGTCTTCTTTTGGAACTTGCTTTTCTGTAGAGTTTATAACTTTTGACGCAATTCGCAACGCTTGCGGATAATATTCATTTTTATTTTTGCCACAAGTTTCTAAAAATTTTGCAAGTTTTATTCCAGTTTCGTAACTAATGTTGCAATTTTTTTTGTTTAAAAAAAGCCATTCTGGATAAATTTTTTCTGGAAATCCAAACGAAACATAACCTAACAAAAGATTTTCTGCTGCAAAATCAACTGGAGTTTCGGAACTTTCTTGTAGTTCGGAATTTTCGTAATTTATTTGCATTGCAAAGTTGTTTTCGCCGTTTTCTGTTGTAGCGTCTGATTCTTTTTTTAAATTGATTTTTGGACTGCAAAGTATTTCTTCTGCGCGTTCACCACCAAGTCCAAGTTTTGTAACAGCAAGAATTTTATAGTAAATGTCGCTTCCACAAATTAATGCGCGCGTAAAGGCCGCAACATCTTCGCTTTTGTGCGTGTCGTCTACGGTTGGAAGTGCTAATTTTTCTTGAACAAGCCGACCATAAATGTACGCAAACTTTGCTGTCATTCCGTCGGTTGCGTAACCATCTATTGCTTTGTAAATTTCGTAAAATTCGTTCCAGCGGCCTTCGGAAAGCATTAGCGGGCTTAGCATATCAAAAATATCGTCAAAATAAGCGGGATTGTGCCAAGTTGAACAATATTTTTTTATCATTTGAATTCCTTGGCTTGTAGATTTTTTTAAGTTTAAGCTTAAAAGATACCAAAGAGCGTTGTCGTAAAGTTCGTTGGTTTTTGCGCAATTCATTGCGCTAACGTAGCGATTGTTTGCGTAAGTTGTGTAGTCAATTTTTTCGTAAAGTCGGCCAGCGTAAAAGTTTGAATAAAATTCTGTGTTTGTGCCTTCTACTTTTTTTGTTAATTCGTCAAAAAACTTTGCATTTTGCAAAAAATCTGAACTTCCGTAGACGCAAATTTTTCCAATATCAGAAATTGTTTGTGGTTTTAATGGCAAATTTTCTTTTAGATTTACAAACTTTTCGTACGCAATTTTGTAGTTTCGTTTGTAAACTTCGGCACGCAAATCTATAAATTTTATATAGTCGGCGTTTTCTTCTTTTTGAAAAACTTCTGCATTTTTTGCTATGTCGCAATAAAACTTGTAATGTTCCGAAGAAAACGAGCGCGACAAAAACCATTCGTAAGTGTCGGAAACTAACCGCGAATTGTTGTTTTTTAGCATTGCGCTAAGTCGCAAATAAATTAGCGCGTTTTGGCTTGTTTCGTAATTTACGTTGTTCGTAAGAACAAGAACGCGAGTATATTCTTCGGCTGCAAAAAACTGTTCAGCGGCAATTAGCAAAGCGTCTTCATCGTTGTATTTTTTTACAAGATTTTCGCAAGCCTGCAATCGTTCTTGAACGTTTCCAATTTCGGTAAGTTTTTCTGCGCTACGCCTAGCAATGTAAGAAGAACTTTTTTTTGCCGAAACCGAAAATAAACGCTTTGCTTCGGAAATGTTTCCTTCTTTTTGTTTTTGTAGCGCAATGTAATAACTTTTGTCTTTGGACGGAACTTTGTATAAATTTTTTGCATTTTCTCCGCAGCCAGAAAAAATTACAGAAAATCCAAGAAAAAATGCAAATAAGTACGATTTTTTTATGTTCATAATTTAAGCACAATTATAACTTTTTTTATTTAGGTGGGGAAAGCCTTCCC